>NZ_JBFAKY010000018.1:0-122806 GCF_040656015.1 Promicromonospora sp. NPDC050249
CGTCGACCGCGAGCACTTCGGGTCGCTGCGCGGCGGCGCCTTCACCGTGCCCGTCGCGGCGTGGGGGGGGGGGGGGGGGGGGGGGGGGGGGGCCGCGCGCCCCGCCCGCCGCTGATCCGGAGCCTGATCGTGGAGGTGTCGCCCGGTTACGGGGTGTGGATGTTGGGCCAGGGGTAGCTGGTGACCTCGCTGCCGATGTGGAAGCTCGGGTGCGGCGGCTGGTTGTAGGCGGTGTTCTGCCAGGCGATCGCCACGCGGTACTGGGGGTCGTGCATCAGCGTCGCGATCCGCAGCGTCGTCCTGTGCGGTGTGGCGTAGATGCGCAGCGCCGTGTTGTCGGCGGTCCGCCAGACGACCTCTTCGCGCCAGTCGCCGAACAGGTCCGCCGAGAGCGACGGGGTCGCCTTCGTGCTGTTGTTCGACGCCACGTTCGAGCCGGTCAGCAGACGGCCGTTCTGGTAGTCGTCGATGGCGGTGCCGTCCAGCAGCTCGCGCTCGCCGTCGCCGTCCCACCAGGCCAGGAAGTTGATGGAGCTCGGCTTGGTGCCGACGGAGCTTCCCGCGGAGTTCCGGAGGTCCGTCACATTCGAGGACCAGTACTCGCCCCCGGCGTTGCCGGTGGTGACGTTGGCGGCCACGCCGCGGCCGTTGTCACCGCTGGGGCTGGTCTGGAACAGGACCGTGCCGTTCGAGCCGTGGAGGCTGGACGACGGAGCGGTGCCGCTCTCGTGCACCATGAACACCTCTTGGCCCGCACGGCTGGGCACGAAGTCCGAGACGTGCTGCGCGTCACCGTGGCCCATGCGGGAGTTCCACAACGCGTTGCCGTCCGAGCCGACCACCATCGCCCCGTAGACCACGTCCTGCCGGCCGTCGCCGTTCAGGTCGGCGATCGACAGGCTGTGCGCGCCCTGGCCCTCGTACTGCGCGCCCTTGGAGTTGGAGTCGAAGATCCAGCGGGTCGTGAGGTCCCGGCCGTCGAAGTCGACCGCCCAGATCACGGAGCGTGTGTAGTAGCCGCGCGCGAAGATCATCGACGGCGTGGACCCGTCGAGGTACGCGGTGCCGGCCAGGAAGCGGTCGACCCGGTTGCCGTAGTTGTCGCCCCAGTCCGCCACGTTGCCGCGCGGGGGCTGGTAGCTGACGGTGTCGATTGCGCCGCCGGTCCGGCCGTCGAAGATCGTCAGATACTCCGGTCCGGTCAGGATGTAGCCGCCGCTGTTGCGGTGGTCGGCGCTGGCGTTGCCGATGACGACGCCGCGTCCGTCGCGCGTGCCGTCGGCGGTCTTCATCGCGATCTCGGCGTCGCCGTCGCCGTCGTAGTCGTACACCTGGAACTGGGTGTAGTGGGCACCGGACCGGATGTTGCGCCCCAGGTCGATCCGCCACAGGCGGGTTCCCTGGAGGGTGTAGGCGTCGACGATGGTGTTGTCGGTGACGCCGGACTGCGAGTTGTCCTTGGCGTTGGTGGGCGACCACTTGACGACGTACTCGTAGTCGCCGTCCCCGTCCAGGTCGGCGACGCTGGCGTCGTTGGCCTCGTGGATGCTCGAGGGCCGGCTGATCGGGATGTCGAAGTAGCCGCCCGAGCCGAACCTGACCTCGGCTCCCACGCGCGTCCCCTCGGTGCCGCCGTTGACGGCCGCGACGGTGTAGGTCCCGTTGCCGGTGTCGAGGTAGTTCGTGGCGCCGGTGATCGGCGTCGAGTTGAGCTTCGTGCCGTCGCGGTAGACGTTGAAGGCCACGTTCTGGGCGTCGGTGCCCAGCAGGCGCCAGCTGACGAGGTTGCCGCTGCCCGATGGCACGACGGTCATGCCACGGGTGAGGGCCTCTACCTCGTAGACGCCGTTGCCGCCGCCCGGCTCCTCGGAGCCGCCGGTCGTGGCGTCCAGGTAGTCGATGTTGGCCAGGCCGCCCGCGCCGGTGGCCCGCAGGCGGACGGTGTTCGTGCCGGCGGCGAGCTGAGCGGTGACGGTCTGGCTCGCCCAGCTCGTCCAGGCGCCGCTGGCGCCGAACTGCGAGGTCCCCACCACTGCGCCGTTCACGAGCACCTCGCCCGGCCGGCTCTCCGTCCCGCCGTTGGCGTAGCCGAACGTCAGGGTCGCCGGGCCCGCCGCGGCGGCGTTGACCCGGAACTCGACCGCGGCGCCGACAGCATTGTCGGAGTTGCAGAACCCGCTGCCCGAGTGCCCGGCGTGGTTGGCCTCGACCAGGCCACCGCAGACGGTCGGGGCGGTCTCTGCCTCGTGGCGGACGGTGGCGGCGTGGGCCGCATTCAGCGCGACGACGCTCGACGCGACGACGGCGAGACCGGAGAGCCCGGCCACGAGCGCCACTCTGGTCCTTCTTCGCCCGGATCTTGGTTCAGACATTGTTCGCTCCTCTGTGCAGTGGCTCGTCTTTGAGGTGGCTCGGCCGTTTCGGGCACGGGCTGAGGGCTGGCGAGGTGCGGTGACGACGGCGGGGCTCCATCGCCACGGTGTCGTCCACCACCGAACTTGAATCGATCTACTTGAATCGATCTAATCGGCGTCGTCGACGGTAAGGTAAGCGTTTGCCCGGTGTCAACGAGTAGCAGTTACTTAAATGTTTCGTTGGCCTCAGCCGGAGAGACGGACCAGCATCTTCCCGGTGTTGGCGCCAGACAGCAGGCCGAGGAACGCCTCCGGTGCGCTGCGGATCCCGTCGACGAAGGTCTCGGAATACTTGAGCTCTCCCGAGGCGACCAGCGGGGCGACCTCGGCGACGAACTGATCCCGCAGTCCCGCGTGGTCCAGGACGAGCAGGCCCCGCATGGTGAGCCGCTTGGCGATGATCTGTGCGAGGTTGCGCGGAGCCGGAGTCGGCTCGGTGGCGTTGTACTGCGAGATCATTCCGCACACCGCGATCCGGCCGTGCACGTTGATCACGTCGATCGCCGCCTCGAGATGGTCGCCGCCGATGTTGTCGAAGTAGACGTCGATGCCGTCGGGCGCAACGTCACGCAGCTGGTCGTGGACCGGACCGTCCCGGTAGCTGAACGCGGCGTCGAACCCGAGCTCGTCGAGCAGGTAGCTGACCTTCTCCGCGGAGCCGGCCGAGCCGATGACCCGCTCGGCCCCCTTCAGCTTCGCGAGCTGCCCGACCAGTGAGCCCACGGCGCCCGCGGCAGCGGACACGAACACCGTGTCGCCAGCCTTGAACTCCGCGGACACCAGCAGGCCGGCGTAGGCCGTCAGCCCCGGCATGCCCAGCACACCGAGGTAGGCCGAGAGCGGCGCCGCCGACCCGTCCACCTTCACCGCGTGTGCCGGATCGACGACCGCGTGCGTGCGCCAGCCGAGCTGGTGCAGGACGTGATCACCCGGCCGGTAGCCGTCCGCCGTCGATTCGATCACCTCGCCCACGGCGGCGCCGTACATGACCTCGCCGACCTCGAACGGCGCCGAGTAGGACTTCACACCGCGCATCCGGCCACGCATCGCCGGATCGACGCTCATCACCAGGTTGCGCACGAGCATCTGCCCCGGCGGCGTAGTCGGGATCTCGACGACCACGACGTCGAAGTCGTCCAGCGTGGGGACACCGTGCGGGCGCGACGCGAGCCGCACCTCGGTCGCCCGGGACGTCACCACGACGGCATACCCAGCGCGGCCAGTGCCGAGCGCAGCCGTTCCCGTCCGCGCAGCGACCCGTTGCCGCGCATGCGGGTCAGGACGCGCCCGATCCATCCTCCCGTGAAGCCCTCGTCGCGGTAGAAGGCGGTCATGCGCCGTTCGTACGCGCCCAGCGACCGGAGCTGCCGCGCCATGTCGTAGGTCTCGTGGTGCAGGACGACGGTCTGCGGTAGGCGGGGCTTGACCCGTCCGGGGCATGCCGGGTCCGGGCGGCCCACGACCAGCCCCACGACCGGGGCGGTCCCCCGGGGCAGCTTCAGCTCGGCCGCGAGCGCCTCCGGGTCGTCCCGTACGCCGCCGAGGTAGACGGTGCCCAGGCCGAGGGACTCGGCGGCGACGACCGCGTTCTGGGCGGCGAGCGCGGCGTCGAGGAACGCGGTCATGGTGGTCTCGAGGTAGCCGGTGGCGTGTACCGCCGTGCCTCGGCTGGCGGCGAGCGCGCGGACGCGGGCGACGTCCGCGATCCAGACGAGCAGGAGAGGTGCGTCTCGGACGTGGTCCTGCTCGCCGGACAGCGTGGCGATGCGTGCGAGGCGTGCCGGGTCGGTGATCGCGACGACGCTCCAGAGCTGCAGGTTGGACGACGTCGGTGCGGACTGCGCGGCCGCGACCAGGGTGGGCAGCACGGAGGGTGCCAGCGGCCCGGGCAGGAACCGCCGGACGGAGCGGTGGCCGAGCTGGACCTCGAGCACCGAACGGGGCAGGTCGGCTGCGGCGGCGAGGGTCCCGGAGACCTGCGGCGCTGCGGTGTCGGCGTGCCGGGCGTTCACTCCGTAGCGTGCGGCGACCTGGGTGCGGGCGGCGGAGAGCCGGCCGGGGTGATCCCGAGGCCCGGGGTCGGGCTTCAGCGCCCGTGCGGTGCGGGTGGTCCGGGCCGGTTCCTGGACGGACCGGATGGCGGGTGCGGAGGCGGTCTCGGTCGGTCGGGTGGCGACCGGAGAGGCGTCGATGGCTGTCATGAGAGCTCCGTAGGGTGGACGGAGGGCTACGCACTCATGCGGAGCGCCCTCTCGTCAATACCCCGCGTCGGCATCTCATACTCCGGGCGGGCTCGTGCCCGCCCGACCACCCAGCGTCTGACCTCACGCCGCCTGCTCCAGCTCGTGCTCCGGATCGGGGTGCTCGGACTGCTCGGCCTCCTGGTCGCCTCCATCCTGGCCACCCCAGAACGCGACAGGGCCGCCGCCGACGTCGTGCGCGACGACAGCCACGTCCTGAACCAGGCGCCCGACGAGAAGGCAGTGCTCGTGGAGTTCCTCGACTTCGAGTGCGAGGTGTGCCGCGCCTACTACCCCACCGTCGAGCAGCTGCGTGCGGAACACGGTGACGAGCTCACCGTCGTGCTGCGCTCCTTCCCGATCCCCGCGCACGTCAACTCCACCAACGCTGCCGTCGCGGTCGAGGCCGCGGCAGCTCAGGGCCGGCTCGAGCCGATGTACCAGCGGATGTACGAGACGCAGGCCGAGTGGGGCGAGGCGCAGGACTCCAGGGCGGATATCTTTCGCGGCTTCGCACAGGAGCTCGGGCTGGACATGAACGCGTACGACGCCGCCGCCGACCCTGCGACGACCGAACGAGTGCAGTCCGACTTCGACGAGGGCCGAGCGCTCGGCGTCGGCGGTACGCCCACGTTCTTCCTGGACGGCGAAAAGCACGAGGTCACCAGCCCTGAAGCCCTGGCCCAGGCCGTCCGGTCCGCCCTGGCCGGCTCAGCCCCCGCCCGGACTCAGTTGAAGCAGCTGATTTGTACCCTGCAGTCGCACGCGCCTGTCTCGATACATTCGATAATTTCAGGCGAATTGATGCCCCTGAGGGTATCGGGACGGTAAGTGAAACGATGGAAGATCACGTGCGATCCTGGATCGAAGCACCCCGAGAGTCCTGGCTTCGGACCTTTCCCGGATGAGCCGGTCGCCCACAGGGCGTCAGAGGTCGTCCGACAGGACCGGGTCGGCCAGGAACTTGTCGATGACCTCGCTCGTCGGGAACTCCGTGACATCTGGCCCGGAGAAAAGCTGCACCAGCGAGTAGGCGATGTCCCTCAGGGGAAGGTTCGACTGGTTGGACGCCTCGCGCAGCTGGCCCATCGCCTCGTCCTCCTCGATGCCGTGGACGACCATGAGCACGCCTTTGGCCTGCTCGATCACCGCACGGCGCTCCGAGGACGCCTGGATCGAGGCCGACGCCTCGCGAGCCGCCGCCTCACGCTGCGCCTTGGTCACGTCGATGAAGTACCCGAACAGCTCCGTCATCTGACCGGTGGCCGGGTCACGCCGGCCTTGACCGGTGACTGCCAGCGTGCGGGTCTTTCCTGCCGCATCCACGATGCGGTGCACCGAGCTGAAAGGCTGCCCCGTCTCCGCCGCACGCTGGAGCAAGCCGTCCACCCGGCCGCGGTCGTCCGGATGCTTGTGCGACAGCATCAGCGGCGTCGTCGGTACCACCTCGCCCGGCTGGAATCCGTGCATCACGTACACCTCGTCCGACCAGGCCCACTCCTCCGTCGCCAGGTCGAGCCGGTACCGACCGACGGGAGGCCGGATGCCGCTGACGAGCACTTCCTCGATGTCGCTCGCTGACGTCGTCTGACTGGGCCTGGGGGCGGTGTTCACGGGTCCTCCTCTGGTGCTGACTGACGCGGCTCCTGCCCCCTGGGGAGGGCACCTCACCTGCGACGGAAAGAATATCGCGATGAAGATACTTCACGGTCTAGCAATTTCACCCGCTCCTGGTCGTTTCGGCCAGCGCCGGCGCGATGCCGCCGGCCGACGCCTGAGGGGTACTGTCCAGGCCTCCCACACCAGGGCAGCCTGGCGTTCTGATGGGTAGCGAGAGAACAACTGATCGCTGCTACGCCCGTGGAACCTCCGCCGGCTCTGCCTTCGCACCAGCACCTGAGGAGCCTCCTGTGCGACGCCCACTCCCGCTGTTCGCCTCCGTGATAGCGGTCACGCTGCTGGCCGCGTGCGGAGACACGGCGGCGCCTGGATCGCCAACGACATCGCCGCCCACGTCACCATCCCCGTCCACCTCCCCCACCGACCCAGCACGCGTCGAGGGCACCGTCGTGCGGTTCACCGGCGGGGGCGCGTCCGTGGACGTCACGATCGGCGCCGACACCCCGACGACGCGCGACTTCCTCTCGCTCCTCCCCCTCACGATGGAGCTGGAGGAGCTCAACGGCCGCGAGAAGATCGGCTACCCGCCCCGGGAGCTCAAGGCGGACGGCACGCCGGGCTCGGATCCCGAGAACGGCGATCTCATCTACTTCACCCCGTGGGGCAACATCGGCTTCTACTACAACGCCGACGGCATCGAGTACTCGGACCAGACCCTGCACCTCGGGACCTACGAAGCCAGCCGCGACCAGCTCGACCAGCTCGCGAGCGACGAGGTGACCGTCGAGGTAGTCGACCGATGACGCAACAAGAGATGACGCAGCAAGCACGACGCAACGAAGGAGCATCATGACCACCATCGCCATCGTGGGTGCGGGCCCGGGCCTGGGCGCCGCCGTCGCCCGCAGGTTCGGCGCCGAGGGCTTCGCCGTCGCCCTCATCTCCCGCAACCAGAAGCGCCTCGACCAGCTCGCCGCCGACCTCCAGGCCGACGGCGTCACCGCACGCGGCTACGCGGCCGACGTCCGCGACCCGGAGTCGCTGGTCGCGGCCCTCGGCGGGGCGTCCGAGGAGCTCGGAACCATCGAGGTGCTCGAGTACAGCCCAATCCCGCAGCGGGAGTTTCTGCGGCCTGTCCTGGAGACCACTGTCGACGACCTGACCGCAGCGGTGGAGTTCTCCGTCCTCGGCCCGGTCACCGCCGTGCAGCAGGTCCTCCCGGGCATGCGGTCCCTCGGGCGGGGAACCGTCCTGTTCGTCAACGGCGGCAGCGGCGCCCGCCCCAATCCCGCCGTCGCAGGGACCTCCGTCGCGTTCGCGGGCGAGAGCGCCTATGCACGCATGCTCCACGACGCCCTGGCCCCGGAGAACGTCCACGTCGGTCAGCTCATCATCCCCGGCGCGATCCAGCCCGGGCACCCCACCCACGACCCGGGTGTGCTGGCCGGCACCCTGTGGACGATCCACACCGACCGGGGCGAGTTCCGGACGTTCGCCGACCAGCTCGACGCCTGAAGAGCATCCGGAATCTCCGCGGCCAGGTGCTGCGCACCGTTCGGTGTACGCCACGGTTCCGACCGTCGATTCATGGCCCACACGGATCGCACTCCGTCCTCGACTCGAAGGATCGCCGTTCTCGGAACCGGAAATGTCGCACGCACCCACGGGATGCGGTGGGCCGTACAGGGTCAATGATTGCCGTCGGTGGGAGGTCGGGAGCGCCCGGTCGCTCGCAAGAGAACCTGGGCATGACACGGTCGCTTCGAGGTTGCCCGGGGCAGTCTCCGGCGCGGACGTGGTACTTCTCGCCGTCCCTCGGGCTGTAGTGGATGACGAACCCGCACCAGGTGAACTCTCCGACACGCCGTCGGCGCGCCTCCGATGGGCGGATGTTGTTCGCCATAATTCCTGGTCAGACGGACCGGAGCGGTTCGTAGGAGCCGGAGGACAACGTGCAACTGCCCATCACCGCCGGCGTTGCGCCGGATGTTCCCCGTCGGACCGGGAACCGTGTCTTGGTGACCGGTGCTTGCGGGGTGATCGGCAGGGTCATCGCGGAACATCTCGGCGGGGAACTGGAGCTCCACGGCATCGACATCGGTGGGACCCCGCATCCCGCGTACGTCAGCCACACGGTGGGCAGCGTCGCCGACGTTGACCTTGTTAGCTCGCTGGTCGACTCGGTCGACGTTGTCATCCACCTTGCGACCGGGGTGCTGTCGGGCTGGGACGGGCTGCAGACCGTGGAGATCGATGGGACCCGTGCGGTGGTCGGTGCCGCCGTGGAAGCCGGGACGCGGCGGCTCATCCTGGCGTCGAGCACACACTCGATCGGTTGGTACGAGCGTGACTGGCTTGACGGAAGGCAGGTACAGCCGGTTCGTGCCGAGAGTCCGATTCGGCCTGACGGCATGTATGGCGCGGCCAAGGCCTTTGCGGAGGCGACCGTGCGGTTCGCCAATGACTGGTCCGGATTGCCGGTCAGCGTCCTCCGGATCGGCACCATGCGTGCCATTGACGACCCTGTCCGGCTCATCGAGTCAGACGAACTGTCCTACCTCGGTTTCGGCAAGCAACGACGCGACCGGCTGATGCGGTCCTGGCTGTTCCACGGGGACCTGGCCGAGTATGTCCGGGAGGAACTTCGTCACCCGACAGGATTCCGGCTGCGGGCCGCGACATCAACGCCGGACGGGCAGCAGTGGGACCACGCCGTCTTCACGGGAGAGGCCGGTGAGTGATCCAGCGATCGAGGTCCTGGAGAAGTCCCGAATCGCCATTGTCGTTTCCTCCTCCGCGGCGGCGCACTATCCGGATCGGCACCGAGCGCTCTTCGACCGCTGCGCCCCGGCGTGGGCCAGCTGCGTGTACGTCGACGAGGCTGACGTCGCGACCCTGATCGCCAGTGATCAGTTGTCCCGGCTCGCAGCGATCGTCTTCACGGCCGGCGCACTTCAGCACGGCGCGGTGCGCAAGGCCCTCGTCGACCATGCTGACTCCATCCAGAAATTCGTGTCCCGCAGCGGTGGCCTGCTCGTGATGGCACGATTTCTCGCGGGCCGCGGCTTCACCTTCCAACCGCACCAGGATCTCGGCGCGGTCTTCTTCCGGCTCACCGGTCAAACGGCGGGCCCGACGTCGTTGACTGTCAGCGATCCGCTCGGGAACTTCTCTCTGCGACTAGCGACGGACACGCTTCGCACGGATGTCGCAATCACTGCCGAGTACCCCGACGCCTGGACGACCTCCGTGCAGGGCAGTGCCACGCTGCCCAGCGGCGGCACGGCGCCGTTGGTGCGGCTCTCGAACGGTCGATACCGCGTCGCCGTGTCGAACATGGGTCTGGACGACCTCAACGACGACCAGATCCTGACTAACGTCCTGCAGTGGCTCGTAGCCGCACGGACCCACGTCGTCGTTGGTCCCTGCAACGACATTCCGCACGACTTCCTACCAGAGCGGGAGTCGAACGCCCTTGTCCACATCCATGATCCCGCCGACCACCTGCTCGCCGACGTCCGCCTCTGGGCGAACCACGTCAAATACAGCAAGGATGCCGCACTCGACGCCTCAGGCCTGACCTCCCGTGCGTTCCTCTATCGAATCCTCGAGGTCAGCGGGAGCATTGCTTTTCCCTCGTTCCACGGCGAGGACTATTCGATCTACACACACATGGCGGGCGAGCCCCGAGACCTTCGTCTGATCCGACAGCTCAGTCGCAGGATCGCCGAGGTCGATCTCCTGGATAATCCGACCTTCGTCATCTTGGCGTTCGTCCTGTTGACGAAGCAGATCTCCAGGAATATTGAGAGCCAGATTCAGATCCCTGGCAGCCTGACCTTGGAGGCTGCCCGCGACCTGGTGGAGAAGTCCATCGCGCATCGCGTCAATGGGCGCGGTGCCGTCGACAACTTGCTGATCCCCACCGTCAATCTGTACGCCGCCGCCCGACTCGCAGGGCACGACCTGTCCAAGGTAGAAACGCTCCGACGTTGGATCCTCACGCATGTCGCGAGGGAGACTGAGTCCGATGTGATCTGGGACGCTCGCTGGTGCCTGCACGTGACCGGTTGCGACGAGCTCCTTGAAGAGTTCCCGGTGCCTGAGACACCCCCGTACTCCGTGCCAGGCAAGCTCGCAGCGTGGCTCGACCAGGACGCCCTCGGCAGCCGTCCTGTCGGTCTCTCGCCATCAGACTTGATACCCGGCGAGCGGGCGATCTACCGGTACACGGTGGCCCTCAATCAAGAGCGCTTCGTCGAGACCGAACCCCAGGACGCCCAACTGAGATGGGGCAGTTTGGAGAGCCTCTTCCTGGAATCTGCTGCACGCCTCATGTATCTGGGCAACGCCCCCATGTGGAGCGGGCGGACGGTCGAGGAAGACCATGAGCCCCTGGAGGAACTCCCTGACGAGGCCGAGCTGGCGTACAAGACCGCAGACGAAGTCCTCCGCAGCCAGTACGCCGCGACGACACGCACGCACGAACGTGTCCTTCGCGCATACCGCCGGCTCTTCTGGGCAGTCCTCCCGATCCCGATCATCGTGGCCGTTGCGGTTCTCAGCGCCCCGTGGTGGCTCCTCGCCTCCGGGACCGTTGAGACCGAGGTCGCTCTCGCACTCACCGGGGTGGGCCTCACCGTCGTCACGATCAGTGTGGTGCGCGCGAGCCGTAGCGAAATGTGGGCGCTGGCGTCACCGAGGTGGCTTCAGGGCGTCGCCACCACGTTGCGGGACCTCCAGCCCCGATGAGATGAGGCGCACGCGTAGCACCAGATGGGCCACGGTAACGCGGGCATCTCTGAGCGACGATCACCCACTGCAGGCTGTCGCGGTCGAAGCTGAGATCGCGTTGGATCGACGGCAGCGCCACGTTCACGATCGCCATGTCGAGGCTGACGATGGCCTGCGCCGCGCAGGCGAGCACCAGCACCAGTCCGCGTTCGACCGGTCTGGCCAGTGCCGCCTCGCGGGCGATCAGCTCCTCAGGATGGGTCTGTAGCGGGTTCATCTGTCTTCCTCCCTCGGCCCGGTTGGTTACCCAACCGACGAAGGAAGCCGGGTCCAGATCGACATCGCCCGGACGGAGTCTTGTCGGTCTCGGTCGGGCGGACGACGGCGGCGGATGCCGCTAGGGGGCTGCCAGCTCCCGCTCCGGATACACCGCGACGTCCACCAGGGTCCGGGCACCGAGCGGCTCGTCCAGCTCGACGACGAACGGCGTCGGCGGGTGGGACTGGCAGGTCTGAACGCCCGGCGGGGCCTCGACGCCGACCACGAGCTCCACCCGGTCCTCGCGCTCGACCAGGCGCTCCAGGGTGACCCGGCCGTCGGCCGGCTCGCCGCTCGCGCACGCGAACTCGCTGACGAGCAGGTGCACCTGCGAGGAACCGGGGTCCGGAGGGTTGTCGGGGTCGAGCGCCACTACCGCGCTACCGAGGTCACCCAGGTCGTACCGCAGTGCGCAGTCGCCGTGCCGCCAGAGCTGCCAGCCCTCGCCGCCGTCCTCGGTCTCATCGAGCCACTCGATGCCCATGACCTCGTGCGTGCGCTGCTCGCCGTCGCTGTCCCGCGGCTCGGGCAGCTCCCGGACGAGGTAGACCTTCGTGTCGGTCTCGGTCAGCACGCGCCACTGCTGCGGGTCGATGTCGGGGACGCTTGCCCCGTCCAGCGCGGCGGCAGCTTCCTCGCCGAGCTGGTCGGCGGTGGCGCCGTCCGTCAGCACCGACGCCGGGACCGGCGTGCCCTGGCAGAGGTACTCCACCGATTCCCCGGCCTCGTCACCGACGGGTGACCCGCCGGCGGCGTCCGCCTGGGCACAACCACCGGCCAGCATCACCAGGGCGACCGCCCCGCCCTGCATCAGCCCGCTCCGTCGCATCATGTCGGCTCCTCCGGTCAGAGCCGCATCCTCAGCGGCGCTCTTCCGGAATGTGTCCGGTGCAGGTCCGCCCTTGCAGGACCCCGCCGGTCAGCCCTGCTCCACCGCCACCCAGGCCGCGATCTCGGACCCGGCCGCGCCCCCGTTCATGCTGATGACGCTCCCGTCCGGGTCGTAGGTGACCGACGCATCGTGGTACGCCCCCGACCCCCAGATGCTGATCTGGTACGGGAGGTCGTCCTCGTTGAACGTGCGCGACGGCACGCTCACGGTGACCGACGGCGCGTCCTCGAGCTCGAAGCCGCCCGCTCGGGCAGGCGGTCGGCGAGGCCCTGGAGTCCGACCCAGTCGACGTCGGCGACGTCGAAGGTCTGCAGCGGCAGCTCGTCGCCGCTCGGCTGGATGAGCGACGGTTCCCGGCCCGTGACCTCGCCGTCCCGCCAGTCGATGTCGTCCGTGGTGTCGGCGTCGGGCGAGCTCGGAACGGTGCCCGACGCGGTCGTCGAGCCGAGCTGGATCTCCGTGAATCGACTGTGTCCCGCCTCGGCGACGAGGGCGTCGATCACCTCCTGAGCGCGCGCCGGTTCCAGGGTGCTCTCCGCCCGCTCGAGGCCTAGCGTGCGGGCGTCGGCGACCTCGGACGGCGAGGCGCCCGCGAGGATCTCGGCGAGCTCCGAGCGCACCGGGTAGAGGCGGGCGGCGAAGCCGACGACGAGCAGCAGCACGAGCACCGCGGCCGGGATCCGCAGGATCCCGCGCGCGTCGCGGGTCGTGCTCGGCTCCTGCGCCCACTCGGGTGCGTGGTCCATCCGGCTCACGTGGGTGTCGTCCGCGACCTTGTCGCGCCAGCTCTGCGGGGGCGACTGGACGAGCGTGACCGCGGGCTGGTCGGCCTTCTCCTGCAGCACCACGGCCACGTTGCCCGGCTGGAACTGCGGCAGGCGCACCTGGTCGATCAGCGCCCGCGTCCGCGTCGAGTACGGCGAACGGGACGACGACGCCACGACGAGCCGCAGTTCGGCCACCGGGTTGTCGTTGATCCGGGTCCCGGTCGACGAGATGTCCACGACCCTGGCCAGGTGCAGACGCCCCTCGCGCTCCGCGGTGGCGATCGCGTCGTCCGACGACGCGGGACGCAGCACGCTCCCGGCAGCGGTCAAGAGACCCATCGCGACGGTCGAGAGGATGACCGTCAGGACGCCGATCGCCAGCGCCGTCTGCTGCGTCGCCGACGCGCGGGCGGTCAGGGCGTTGAATCCCCGGCGTCATTTCCTTCCACGGTTCAGGTCTTTTCCATGACGGGCTCCTTCGAATCCGGCAGCCCGTTGGAATGAGGTCTTGACGCGACCGTGCGCTGCGGCCCCCGCCCCCAGAACGAGGGCCGCGTTCGCAACATATCACCCGCAATTTCACCCCGAATCGAAATGGTGGGCTAATTGGGCGGCAATGTCGCATGCTTCCGCAGCAAGTCAAGCAATTTCCCAGGGGCTGGATTTCGAATGGCGAACTCCAGCATGAACATATGCGCGCAGGTCAGAGAGCTGGTGGAGATTGCCAGCGCGACAAACCGGGCAGTGCGTCCGGGCGTGGTGCCACTCTTCCCGGCCCGAAATGCTGCGTAACGCAGGATCGGCGAGAACCGCCCGAGAGTGCAAGTTACTCTCCCATGAAATCCGATTCCGGGCGCACAACCGCCGTCCTATGCGTAGTGTCCAATGCATCCAAAAAGCGCGATCGATACTCCGAAATTCGGAGGGTCGGAAGGGATTTTCATGAGAAAGCATAAAGTCCGGCACGCGGAGGCGACCGCCCGGCCGCGTTCGATCCGACGTGCCGCCATGGGTTCGGCCCTCACACTGGGAGGCGCGCTCACCCTCGTGCTCGCGACACAGCAGGCCTGGGCGGCAGGCACCCCCGTCGACCTCGGCACGGCCGGCACCTACTCGGTGCTCGGCGGGCAGACCGTCACCAACACCGGACCCTCCGTTCTCTCCGACAACGTCGGCGTGAGCCCGGGTACGGCGATCACGGGGTTCCCGCCTGGCGTCGCCCTGGGCGACACGCACTCGGCGAACGCCCACGCGCTCCAGGCACAGAGCGACCTCACCATCGCGTACAACGACGCCGCGGGGCAGGCGCCCGACACAAATATCTCCGGAGACCTGGGCGGGCTCACCCTTGAGCCAGGTGTCTACAACGCATCCAGCTCCATCGGGCTCACCGGCACGCTCACGCTCGACGCTCGGGGCGACCCGGACGCCGTCTTCATCTTCCAGGTCGGATCCGCACTCACCACCGCGAGCTCGAGCACCGTCGCACTTCTGAACGACGCGCAGGCCTGCAACGTGTTCTGGCAGATCGGCAGCTCGGCCACGCTGGGCACGGATACCACGTTCGTGGGCACGATCATGGCCCTGACCTCGATCAGCGTCACCACCGACACCACAGTCGACGGGCGTGCGCTGGCCCGCAACGGGTCAGTCACCCTGGACTCCAACGTCTTCACCCAGAGCGCCTGCGAGACCGCTCCGCCGTCCTCGCCGCCACCGACGGGCAGCCCCTCACCGACCGACAACCCGACAGGGCCACCCACGGGCAGCCCGTCACCGACCGACAACCCGACAGGGCCACCGACCGACGGCCCCACGGCGCCTCCGAGCGACGCCCCGTCAGGGCCGCCGAGCGCGACTCCGCCCGGCGACGGCGGCCCTGGTGGCAACGGAGCTCCCGGCGGCCCGGGCAGCGGCAACGGCAGTGGGCCCGGCAACGGCAGTGGACCCGGCGGAGGCAGCCAGGGCATGCTCGCCACGACCGGGCCGTCAGTCAACACCCCGCTGCTCACCGTGGCGATCGCGGCGATCCTCGCCGGAGTCGGCCTCATCGCGACCGGTGTCAGGATGCGCCGCCGGAAGGCCTGACACGTGCGGTCGCCCGGAGCATCCTGGTTCGGGCGGCCCGACGGCTTTCACGGTGCGGCGGCGTCCTCATCCTGGTCTCAGGTTGTTCGGGAACAATGAACGGCAAGAGCATCGATCGGAGGGGGCGGGGCCGGCGTGCGGATCATGATCGCGGATGACGAGGCGGCCATCCGCGACTCGCTGGAGCGGGTGCTCCAGGTCGAGGGTTACGACACCAGCACCGTCGCCAACGGTCTCGCCGTCCTCGACCGGGTCGACGGCGACGCGCCGGACCTGCTGATCCTCGACGTGATGATGCCCCGCCTCGGCGGGTTGGAGACGTGCCGGCGGTTGCGGGCGGCGGGTCGGGATCTGCCGGTGCTGATGCTGACCGCCCGGGACCAGGTCCACGACCGGGTCGCGGGGCTGGACGCGGGCGCCGACGACTATCTGCCCAAGCCGTTCGCCACCGAGGAGCTGCTGGCCCGGGTGCGAGCCCTGCTGCGCCGCCGCGCGCCGGGCGACGACGAGTCGCAGATCCTGTCGTTCGCCGACGTCCGGGTCGATCCCGACCGGTTCGAGGCGTGGCGGGGCGGGCGGCCGCTCCGTCTGACCCGGACCGAGTTCTCCCTGCTGCAGGTCCTCGTGCGCAACGCGACAAGGGTGTTGACCCGCGACGCGCTGTTCGAGGCGATCTGGGGCTTCGACATGAGCGCCACCTCCAACAACCTCCAGGTGTACGTGAGCTACCTGCGCCGCAAGCTGGAGGCCGAGGGTGAGCCGCGACTGATCTACACGCTGCGCGGCCTGGGGTACACGTTGCGGGAGACTCCTCCGTGAGCAGGGCCGCCGGCCGAGGCCCGCGCCGGCTGACCCGTTGGTGGCGCCGGCGGTCCCTGCGGACCAGGCTGACGGTGATCGCGGCGACGGCCATCGCGGTCTGCGTGTTCCTCGCCTTCCAGGTGGCCAGCCAGCTCCTGGAGTCTGAGCTGCAGGACGCCGCGGAGGATCAGCTGCGCGCCGACTCCCGCGTCCTGGCGACGGAGGCGGAGCGCACCGGTCTGGCGCAGGTCCAGCTACCGCCGTACCCCGGAACCGGTCGGCTGGTGCGGGTCATCCTGCCTGACGGTTCGGTCCGGACGCCGGCCGGCCAACCCGCGCTGCCCCCGGTGAGCGAGCGCGCCGGGCGGGTGGCGCAGGGCGCGTCCGCCGAGCTGATGGAGTCGGGCGACATCGACGACGGCGGCTACCTCGTCCACACGCTGCGGGCGGGCGACGGCGCGGTCCAGGTGGCCCGCGCCGTCGACGACAGCCCGATCAACCAGTTCGGGTGGGGCATGCTGCTGATCGGGCTGTTCTGCGTGGTCGGCGGCGCCCTTGTCGGGTGGGCCGTGGCGCGGACCGCGCTCGCGCCCATCGACCGGCTGACCGCCGCGGCGGTCCGTGTCGCGCACACCCGGGACCTCGACGCCGACATCCCGGACGAGGGCGGTGGGGAGATCCGGCGGCTGATCCAGGCGATCAACGACATGCTCGCCGCGCTCCGGGACTCCCGTCGGGCCCAGCGGCTGCTCGTCGAGGATGCCGACCACGAGCTCAAGACGCCGCTCACCAGCCTGCGCCTCAACGTCGAGCTGCTGATCCGGCTCGATCGGCGCGGCACCCTGGACAGCGCACTGCCGGCCGAGAGCCGGACCCGGCTGCTCGACGATCTCGGCGCCCAGGTGGCCGAGCTGAGCACCCTTGCAGCCGAGCTGACCGACCTGGGGCGCGGTGACATCAGCGACGAGAGCACCGAGGTGCTCGACCTCGCCGACGTGGTGGTGGCCGCCGCCACCCGGGCGCGTTCCCGTGTGCCCGACATCGAGGTCGCGCTCGACGTGACCTCCGTGTGGGTGAGCGGGCGTCCCGCCGGCCTCCGACGGGCGGTGCTCAACCTCATCGACAATGCCGGCAAGTGGTCTCCCGCGGGCCATCCGGTCCAGGTCCGGCTCCGTGCCCAGGGCGCGTCGGCGGTGCTCGAGGTCGACGACGCCGGGCCGGGCATCGACGCCGCCGACGTGCCGCGGGTCTTCGACCGGTTCTACCGTGCCGACAGCGCACGGGCGTTGCCGGGGTCCGGTCTGGGGCTGTCGATCGTGCAGCGGGTCGTCCACGCCCACGGCGGCCGGGTCACCGTCGCCCGGTCCGCACGCGGTGGCGCGCTGCTCCGGGTGGACCTTCCGGCTGCGGTCCCGCCCGCCCCGGACGGCGCTCCGGCGGGACGTACCGTGGTACCACCTCCCTCCCGAAAGTGACCACCGCGGTACGACGAAACAGGACAAGATCCTGCATAGCGTTCGGGCCATGACAAAACCTGAGAGCCCACTGCGGAGGTTCGGAGCGGCCACCATCGCGCTGGCGACGGTGCTCGCCGTCGCCGCCTGCGGGCCGGCCACCGACAACGCCGCCGACGACGGTGCGGCGCCCCCCGCGGCCGAATCGCACGGCGCGCACGCGGGCGCGTCGTCGGCTCCGCCGCAGCCGCTGCGCGCCGGCGAGCGGTTCCTCGAGCTCAAGATGCCCGAGGCCTACACGCCCGCACCGCCGGAGGGCAGCACGGACGAGTACCGGTGCCAGGCGATCGATCCGGGCCTGACCAAGACCGCGTTCCTGACCGGGACCCAGTTCGCGCCGGAGAACGTCGCCATCGCGCACCACGCCATCGTGTACGCGGTGCCGCCGGGCGGCGCAGCCGCGGTCCGCGAGCACGACGCGACGAACCCCGGCCCCGGCTGGCAGTGTTTCGGCGGGACCGGCGTGCCCGGCGCCGACGTGGAAGAGGGGAACGCGGCGTGGGTGGACACCTGGGCGCCGGGCGCCACGGAGACCCTGCTCGACCATGACGCCGGCTTCAAGCTGGAGCCTGGCGGTCTGATCATCTTCCAGATGCACTACAACCTGCTCGCGACCGACGGCAAGCCGGCCGGGTCGGACCGCCCGGCGGTGCGGCTGCGGCTGACGGACGGCACTCCGCAGACCCGGGAGCTCGAGACGTGGTCGCTCGACGCGCCGACCGACCTGCCCTGCGCCGACGACGAGTCGGGTCCGCTCTGTGACCGGGCGGCCTCGATCGCGGACGTGACGAAGCGGTTCGGGTCGGAGGTCGGCGAGTTCGCGGACGAGCAGGTCGAGGAGTGCAACGAGGGCGGCGTCCCGAAGCCCGGTAACACCCAGACCTGCGACCACGAGGTGGAGGAGCCCGCGACGGTGTTCGCCGGTTTCGGTCACATGCACATGCTCGGGCGGGCCATCAAGGTCGAGCTCAACCCGGGCACACCGAAGGCCGAGGTCCTGCTGGACGTGCCCCAGTTCGACTTCGACAACCAGCGGCTGATGAAGCTGCCGACGCCGGTGGAGATCGATCCGGGTGACACGCTGCGGGTGACGTGTACGCACGACGCGGGGCTACGCAAGGTGCTGCCGCAGCTGAGCAAGCTACCGCCGCGCTACGTGGTGTGGGGCGACGGCACCAGCGACGAGATGTGCATCGGCATCATGGCGGTCTCGCCCCGCACGTCATGACCAGGATCCCGGCCCATGCGCCACCACGGATACCGGTCTGGGCGCTCCTGCCGCTCCGCGTCTTCCTCGGCGGCACCTTCCTCTACGCGGGCCTCTCCAAGCTCCTCGACACCCACTACCTCGACCACACCTCACCCCTCGGCGTACAGGATCAGATGCTGCACGCCGCCGCGACCTCGCCGATCGGCCCGCTGGTGTCGTTCGCGGCCGAGTACCCGACCGTCACCGGCCTGGCCATCGCCCTCGGCGAGGTCGCTGTCGGGCTGGGAACCCTGCTCGGGCTGTTCACCCGTATCGCCGCACTCGGCGGGTACCTCCTCGCGCTGAGCTTCTTCCTCACCGTCAGCTGGACGACCCACCCGTACTACGTCGGCGCCGACATCGTCTTCGCGGCCGCCTGGACGCCGCTGCTGATCGCCGGCGACGCGGGCCTGTTCTCCACGACGACCCTCCTGCGCGACGCGATACGTCGCCGCCGGCCGACCCCCACCGCACAGGAAGGGAACCATGCCGAACGACGCACCTTGCTCTGGGGCGGCCTGATCACCGCGGCGACCGCTACCCTCGGTGCCGCCGTCGTCGCTCTCACCCGGCGCACCACCACCCACCCGGGACCCAGCCGGCCAGCAGCCTCGGGAACGAGCTCCCGGACGGTGATCGCTGAGGTCGCCGCCGTCGCCGTCGGTTCGTCGACACGCTTCACCACACCGGACGGTTCCGCCGCGTACCTGCTGCGCCCCTCGGCCGACACCTTCCTGGCGTACCTTGCCGCCTGCACGCACCAGGGCTGCCCCGTCACGCCCGCGGACTCCGGCTTCCGCTGCCCGTGCCACGGCTCCGCGTTCGACGGCAACGGCCAGGTCACCGCAGGGCCGGCGACGAAACCCCTGGTCAAGGTGCCGGTGCAGGTCGTCGACGGACAGGTCACCACCGCCTGACCTGACTCGAGCCCGGCCGCGCCGATCCGCCCGGAGCGGTGCGGCCGGGAACCACCGCCGCCCCGGACGGACGTGCGAGACGAAGCACTAGACCGGCCGGGTGAGTCTCAGGTCGTAGGCCTGGATGACGGCCTGGATCCGGTCCCGTGCGCCGATCTTGGCCAGGACCCGGCCGACGTGGGTCTTCACCGTCGACTCCGACAGCGTGAACCGTCGCGCGATCTCGCCGTTGGTCAGGCCCTGGCCGATGGCGACGAGGATCTCGCGCTCGCGGCCGGTCAGGGAGTCCAGCCGAGGATCCTCCCGCGCGGGAGCGCAGAGGTCGTCGCCGAGCTGGTCGGCGAACTCGTCGAGCAGCCGCCGGGTCAGTGCCGGCGCGATCACCGCGTCCCCGGCGGCGACGGCCCGGATGCCGGCGAGCAGCTCCTCCGGGCGGGTGTCCCTCAGCAGGAAGCCGTTCGCCCCGGCCCGCAGCGCGGCGAGCGCGTACCGGTCCACGTCGAACGTCGTCAGCACCAGGATCCGCGAACGCCCACCTGCGGCGACGATGCGCCGGGTGGCCTCGATCCCGTCGACGCCCGGCATCCGGATGTCCATCAGCACCACGTCGGGATGCAGCTCGGCGGTCCACCGGACGGCCTCGGCGCCGTTCTCGGCCTCCCCGACGAACTTGGTGTCGGGGCTGCTCTCCAGCAGGGCGCGCAAGGCGAAGCGCTGCAGCGGTTGGGCGTCCGCGACGAGCACAGAGATCATGTCCCGATTCATACCGAGCGAATCTGAGACGAGCGTGAGGACAGCGCTGACCCCGTGGCGTGTGCTCCCCCGGTGGCTACCCGAGCCGGCAGCTGCCGACCACCACCTCCTGGCCCGCCGCGCGCACCCGGATCGCGTTCTGCACCAGGCGTCCTTCCGCGTCGGTGGTGCTCTCGTTGTACGCCACCTCGGCCAGCCCCAGCACCGACAGGGAGCCGGACCCGGCGCCGATCGGGATGCCGTTGATCCTGCCGACCAGCGAACTGCGCTCGATGCCCTCGGCGTCGGCGGTGCAGGTGCTCTCGATGTCGGTGATCCGCACGAGACCGTTCAGGAGCGTCACGTCGGCGACGCTGGTCTCGACCTCGGTGCGGCCGGTGGTCGTGCTGACCGTGCAGCTCACGTTCAGCGCGCCGACCCGGCCCACGAGGGTGTTCAGGGTCGCCGTCGACTGCGAGTCGTCCGGTGGGCAGCGCACGTCAGGGGTACGGCCCACCTCCAGCAGGCCGGTCGCCTCGATCGCGAAGCCGGCGCCCGGCACGTAGACCACGACGTCGACGGACTTGCTGTCGGCTCCGTCGTCGTCATCGGTGATCGTTGCCGTGATGGTGCGCGGTCCCAGCCCGTCGAAGCCGTAGACGTGCTCCGCCGTGCAGGTCCCGCTGCCGGCCTGCTGCGTGACGGCTCCTTCGACCGGTTCATCGTCGTCGCCGTAGTCGACCTGGCAGGTGTGCGTGTCGTTGATGCCCGGATCGGTGAACGTCACGCTCACGGGAGCGGGTTTGCGCGCGTTGATCATCTCGCCCGACGCCGGAGCGGTGAGCTGCGCGGTCGGCGCCACATTGGTCACCGTCACCGTGGCGCTGTCGCTCACGGGCGACGGTTCACCGTGCCCGTCGTCGGCCGTGAGCGTGACGGTGAACGGGCCGTCGTCGGTGCAGGTGATCGTGGTGCTCGGTGCCGCAGTGTCGGCGAAGGTGCAGGTGGCGCCCGGGTCCACGCCTGGACCGGGCTGGACGGACCATGCGATGGTCGGGACGTCGTCGGGGTCGGTGACGGTTCCCGTCAGCGCGACGGGCGAGCCCTCGGCGCCGGTGACGTCGGGTCCGGCGTCGACGGTGGGCGGTGTGTTGCCGCTACCCGGCATGTCCGGGATGTTGCCGCCGCAGGGCAGGGCCCGCGGCCCGCAGCCGACCTGGACCCAGAACCGGTCACCGTGCAGGATCCGGTCGAACGAGTACCAGATGCCGAGCAGAGCGCCCGCCGACCGGTTGTGGCCGCTGTCGAGCGGTCGCGCCGAGTAGGTGAGCCGGTCGTCGTCGGTGTACTGGCTCAGGGCTGCGCCCTGGAACGTGCTGCGGTAGGGGTACTCGTCGCAGTCCATCCGTTTGGAGGCGTAGTCCGCGTCGGTCTGCAGGCACGTCGCCACCGCGACGTCGTGGTTCTTCCGGTATCTCTCGGGCTGGTACTCGGGCCGCATCCGGGTGAGGTTGTCGCCCGGCATGGACGCGGAGTTCCCTGGGATGACCCGGCCCGCCGGGTCCGGCTTGATCAGGTGCGGCTTGGTGAACGCCTCGAAGATGTGGAACGCCTCCTGCGTGAACCGCCCGTCGGTCATGTCGACGAGGTGCACCGGATGGACGTCGTCGAAGATGCAGCCGCCGCTGTACTCGTCCCCGGGGAGGTAGGACGCGCTGTCACAGCGGTACGTGAGCTCGAGGTCGCTCGTCATGTCCGGGCCTGCGGCGATCAACCGGGTCGAGAGGAAGCTGACGAGGTCGTCCTCGTGGAACGGCCAGGCGGATCCGCTGGGGAGCGAGTCCTCCATGCTGTAGTCCTCGGTGAAGACCCACTCGGAGCTCGCCCACTGGCCGAGCGTCTTGGTCACGGGCCCCTTGGCGCCGGTGTCGTGGCACGATGCGCGGCCCATCCCCTCGCACACCATGTCGATCGTCATCGGGGCGGTCGGGTCGATCGGGAGATCGTCGGGCGCGATCCGGTACTGGAACCTCATCCGCAGGCCGTCGCGGCTGCCCCACCCGATCAGGGTGAGCTTGAAGTCGGTCTCCACCTCGATGCCGCCGAAGTCGTGCGTGTAGCCGATGATCCCGTCCAGGCACATCGCGTACCGGTTCATGTACTGGGGGGTCGTCCGGCCCTCGGGAAAGTCCCGGGCGCACGAGTCCAGCGTGTACTCACCGGGCGCGGGGATCTCGCCGGGCGCGATGTCGTAGGAGTCCTCGTCGTCCCACCACCACTGCTCGTCGTCGGCGGCGGCGTGGGGCTGGACCGCAGTGTCCAGCAGCTCGGACGGCAGGGCCGTCGGCTCGGCCACGTTGGTCGAGTTCCGCTGGACGGACGCAGCCTCCTCCAGGGTGCGGCTCGGGCCGGCGTCAACGGCTTCCTCGTACGTGCCGAACGTCCGCCAGCCGGGCTGAGCCGCGACCCCCGTGGAGCCATCGCGCTCGGGCTCCGGCCCCGCCGCGGCGGCGACGCCGGTCGCCGTCGTCGACAACGCGACCACCGCAGCGCACACCAGCGCCGTCGCTCGCCGGATACCGTGCGCCGTACTTCCGCTCGCCGCTGCCATGGTGCTCCTTCACCCGAGGCCGGGCGCTGGGCGCGCCCCGCTGTGGACCCGTGCCGGACCGTGACCATGGTGGATCCCGGTCATCATCCGTGCAACGAAATTCCGCCTGCTCGACGCGGGGTCTCGGGTGGCAGCCTCCCCGCGCCCAGCTCCGCCGGCCGCACCACCACCCCGGTCGCGGCGGCCATCTCGATCGCGCACAGCAGCCGGACCGTCTCCAGGGCGTCGTCAACGCCGACTGGTACCGGCGAGGACGTCTCGAGTGCGTCGATGATCCGGGTCCACTGGGCCAGGTGTCCCGCGTGCCCGATCGTGAGCGGTTCGGCCGCACCGCTCGGGATGCCGCCCGCCCCCGGCTCAGCCACCCCCGGCACGTCCCAGCGGCGTACCTCACCCTGGCCGAGCTCGACCGACCCCCGGGAGCCGAACACGGAGATCGTCGCCGGGAACCCGGGCGGCGTCGCCGTCGTCGTGGTCACCACACCGAGCGCACCAGAGACGAACCTAAGGGTGGCGACCGTCGTGTCCTCGGCCCTGATCGTGTGCGCGAGCGTGCCGGACTGCGCCGTCACCGACTCGACCGGACCGCACAGCCAGCGCAGCAGGTCCACGTTGTGCACGCCCTGGTTCATCAGGGATCCGCCGCCCTGCTCCGCCGTGGAGCGCCACCCCGCGGCGCGGTAGTAGTCGTCGTCGCGGTGCCAGTGCACGTGGGTCGTCGCCAGCCGGAGCTCGCCCAGCGACCCCTCGGCAAGGGCCTGCTTGAGCACCACGTGCTGGGTCTCCAGGCGCCGCTGGGAGATCATCGAGACCGTCAGCCCCCGCTCGTGCGCGGCACGCGCGACACGCAGCGCGTCGTCGACGTCCAGCGCGAGCGGCTTCTCGACGACCACGTGGTGGCCGGCCTCGAGCGCGGCCAGTGCGAGCGCCGCGTGCGTCCCGCTCGGGGTGCAGATCGCCACGACGTCGACGTCGGGACGGGCGATGACCTCGCCGGGCTCGACGCGCTCCGCGGGCCCGCCCACGAGATCCCGCTCGTCGTCCGCCGCCCCGCCGCTGAACGCGACGAGACGTGCCCGGCCCGCCAGCTCACGCAGCGCCCGGGCGTGCATCCTCCCGATGCCGCCCATGCCGACGATGCCCACGCCGAGCGGGCGTGCCGTCACGGGCGGGCCTCGTCACGCGGGCGCATGTCACTCGGGCGCACGTCACTCGGGCGCATGGCTCGCGCCGAGGAGCTCGCGCAGACGCTCGGCCGCCGCGGTGAACCGGGGGTCGGCGAGCGTCGCGCCGTAGGCTCGGCGGTCCGGCAGGCCCGGTTCGAGCGTCTCCAGGATCCGGCCGGGACGCGGGCTCATGACGACGATCCGGCTGCCCAGGTACACCGCCTCCGGCACGGAGTGGGTCACCAGCACGACCGTGGTCCCGGTCTCCCGCCAGATCCGGTTCATCTCGATGTTCATCTGCTCGCGCGTGAGCGCGTCAAGTGCGCCGAACGGCTCGTCCATGAGGAGCACCCGGGGCTCGTGCAGCAGCGCGCGGCACAGCGCGACCCGCTGCTGCATGCCGCCGGACAGCTCGTGCGGAAGGGCCTTCTCGAACCCCGTGAGGCCTGTCAGCTCGATGAGATGGTCCGCACGCTCCTGCGCGCGGCGCCGGTCCATCCCGCGCATCTCGGCCTGGAGCAGGATGTTCCTGCGCACGCCCCGCCACTCGAGCAGGGCCGAGCGCTGGAAGGCGAACCCGATGTCGCGCTGCGGCGCGGTGACCCGCTGCCCGTACAGGCGCACCTCACCCTCGGTGGCGCGGGTCAGGCCCGCGATCATCTTCAGCAGCGTCGACTTGCCGCAGCCCGACGGACCCGCGATGGTGACGAACTCGCCGGGCAGCACGGCGAGGGACACGTCGTCGAGCGCGACGGTCTCCGAGCGTTTCGACACGAACCGCTTCGTGAGGTGCGAGACCTCGATGATCGGCTCGGTATCGACGATCCGGGCGGATGCTCCGACGTCGGTCGTGGCGGTCACAGGTCCTCCCCGAAGGTCGCGTCCCAGTAGGTGTCCGGCGTCGTCGGGCCCTCGAAGTCCGTGTTCTCGGACAGGAAGGTCAGCGTGTCGGTCCACTGCTCCTCGGAGTTGACGCCGGGAGCGGGGGCGCTCTCGAGGTCGAGGAGGCCGATCGTCGCCTCGAGCTGTGCCGCCAGCACGCTCTCGTCCGGCGCCTGCTCCGCACCCGCCGCCATCGCGGTGACGGCGGCCTCGGGATCCTCCGACGCCGCGAGGAACGCCTCCGACGTCGCCCGCACCATCGCCTGGACGAGCTCAGGATCGCTCTCGATCGTCGCCTCGTTCGCCACGAGGCCCGTACCGAGCAGGTTCATGCCGAAGTCCGAGAACGGGAGCGCGGACACCTCCTTGTCCGTCTGGTTCTCGATCGTCGGTGCCTGGTCGTGGTGGAAGCCCTGGATCGCGTCGACCTTGCCCTCGATCAGCGCGGCGATCTTGCCCGCGGCGTCGACGTTGACCACCGTCACGTCGGCGGGGTCCACGCCGTTGAGCTCCAGCCACGCGGGGAACGTGCCGTACATGGCGTCGCCCGGGGTGCCGCCGACCGTCTTGCCCACGAGGTCGGCGGGCTCGGTGATGCCCTGGTCGTCGAAGAACTCGACCGAGCTGGGGCCGGTCTGCAGGAAGACGCCGACGCTGCGCACCGGCATGCCCGAGCTGATCCCGTTCGCCAGGGGCGGGGTGTCCGCCCACCCGAAGTCGGTGTTGCGCTGCGCCACCTGCTGGACGGTGTTGCCGGAGCCGTTGCCCGGCTGGATCGTCAGGTCGATGCCCGCGTCCTCGAAGATCCCCTGCTCGACGCCGTAGTAGAACGGCGCGTGCTCGCCGTACGGGACCCAGTTCAGGGTCACCGTGACCTCGCTCAGCCCCTCGGCGTTCTGACCCGGGGAGTCCCCTGCGGTCTGCCCGCAGGCCGAGACCGCTGCCACCGCGACGCCTGCCACTGCCAGCGACTTTCCGAACGTGCCACCACGCATGGGTAGAGCCTTTCTGCTCGTTCCGCCGTCTCGGACGGGGCGGACCTGGGAGTCGTGCCTGACGGTCCGGAGGGTCATACCGTCGCGAGCGCGAGGTTGCCGCGCCGGGACGCGTGCCACGGGATGAGGAGGCGTTCGAGCACCTCGACCAGGACGAAGAGGACCACTCCGATGAGCGACATGAGGATCAGGTCGGCGAACAGCAGCGGCGCGTCGAGGTTGCCGCTGGCGAGCAGCAGCACGTACCCGAGACCGCGGTCGGCGCCCACGAACTCGCCGACGACGGCACCCACGACAGCCAGCGTGACCGCTACCTTCAGGCCGGACATGAGCTGCGGGAGGGCCCCGGGGAAGCGGATCTTGCGGAACGTCTTCCACCGGGAGGCGCCCATGGTCGCGGACATCTCCAGCAGCTCGGGGTCGACGGAGCGCAGCCCCGCGACGGCGGAGACCACTACCGGGAAGAAGGCGATGAGCACGGCCAGGACGATCTTCGGCGTCATCCCGAACCCGAACCAGACCACGAGGATCGGCGCGATCGCGATCTTGGGGATGACCTGGGCGAAGAGGATGAGCGGATAGAGGGACTTCTCCGCCGTCCTGGAGTAGACCAGCAGCACCGCCGTCGCCACGCCGATCACCGCCGCGAGCACGAACCCGACGATCGTCTCCAGCGTGGTCACCCATGTGTGCTCCAGGAGCATCGACCAGTCGGCGACCATCGTCTCCGCGACCGCGCCCGGTGCGGGCACCAGGTAGGCGGGAACCAGCTCGCGCCAGGCCACGAACCACCACACGGCGAAGAGCCCGAGCAGCACCGTCACCGGCCTCCAGGACTCCGCCAGCAGCGTCAGTGCGCGACTCCCGATCGACGTCTCGCCGACCCGGTCCGGCGGTACCGGCCGGGTCCGGCGCGACGTCGGCGAGGTGGCGCGGGCTTCCTGGGTGGTCACCATGGCGTGATCCTCCATAGTTCGCTCTTTCCGTTTCGTCGCACGGGTCGACGTCGACAGTCCGCGCGACAGCGGGTCAGGGCACACCGGACGTCGTCGTCCGGGTAGCGCCGGTCGGTAGAGCAGGTCAGCAGCCCCGGCTGTCGGAGCTGCGCGTCACCAGGGACACTATGAGGCGGGTCAGGGCCGGACAACGAGTTGCCACTTGTTGCCCCGCCGCCGCGTGCACCCCGCGGCATGCGGTTGCCATCGGGCTCGGATCAGCTGTCGTGCGGTGCCGCGACTGCGTCGAGGTCGACCGCGACCGAACGGAAGCCCGCCGAACGCACGGCACGAAGGACCTCCCCGCGCAGTGGCTCCGCCGCCAGGCTCGCGAGGTCGCCGTGCGGCGCCTCGAGCCGGGCCAGATCACCGTGGTGCCGCACGCGGATGCCCTCGAGCCCCAGCCGCCTGAGCTCGCTCTCCGCTGCCTCGACCTGGACCGCCTCGTCCGCCACGGTGTCGTCCAGCACGTCGAGGGGGGCGACCGGCTGCCCGCCGAGCTCGTGGTCGTCCCCGGGTGGCGAGCTCGTCCCTGTGCCCGCGGCGCGCATGGTCATGCTGTCATTCGAGGGTGCCGCACCAGGACAGTCAAGGTGTTGCCACCTCTTGCCGGGCGGGCAAGGACGTGTCACACCCGGGCCGACGGGGGCAAATGGTTGCCGCCGACCGTCAGCTCGCCGTACGCTCCCCGCGCATGGGCGAAACTGGCGATACCGGGAACTCTCGCACCAGACCGACCATCTACGACGTCGCCAAGGCCGCGGGCGTGGCGCCCTCGACGGTCTCGCGGGCGTTCTCCAGGCCCGGACGGGTCAATGCCGAGACGGCAGACCGCATCCGTCGTGTCGCCCACGAGCTCGGCTACCGGATGAACCCCATCGCCCGCGGCCTGCCGGACGGCAGGACCGCGCTGCTGGCGATCATCGTGGCCGACCTGACCAACCCGTTCTTCTTCGAGATCATCCGGAGCGCCGAGAAGACCGCCATCGACTCCGGGTACACGCTCCTCGTGGTGGACGCGCACGAGTCGGGCGAGGCGGAACGCCTGGCCCTTGAGCGGACCCTGCCCCTGGTGGAGGGGGTCGTCCTCGCCACCTCCCGGCTCTCGGACTCGGCGATCCGGGCCGTCGCCAAACAGCGCCCGACGGTCGTGATGAACCGCGTCGTCACGGACGTGGCGAGCGTCATCACCGACAACGCCCGCGGGATGCGGCGCGCCGTCGAGCACCTCGCGGGCCTCGGGCACACCCGGATGACGTACCTGGCCGGCCCCGAGGCATCCTGGGCCGACGGCATGCGCTGGCGCGCCTTCCGCGAGGCGTCCCAGGAGCTCGGCCTGAAGGCACGTCGCCTCGGCCCGTTCGCACCGACGCTCGCCGGAGGGCTCTCTGCCGCCCAGGCGCTCACCGCGCATACCGCTACCGCGACGGTCGCCTACAACGATCTCCTCGCGATCGGCGCGATGCGCGGGCTCACACGGCTCGGGGTCGAGATACCCCGCGAGCTGAGCGTCGTCGGCTTCGACAACATCTTCGGCTCCGACTTCTGCACCCCGCCGCTGACGACGGTCGCCGCTCCCCTGCGCCACTTCGGGACGTTCGCCGTCCAGCGCCTCCTCAACCAGCTGCGCAACCCGTCGCCCGCCCTGTCGGTGCCCGCCCTGCTCCCCGCGAAGCTCGTCGAGAGAGGCTCGACGGCTCGACGGGCCTGACGCCCGCGGACGACGGAGCGCACGCACGCCGTCCGTCGTCGCGCAGGGGCAACAAGCGGCAACTCGTTGTCCGGCGTCATCCCGGACCGCATAGTGACGGAGCGCGCCCACGCCTCCGGCGTCCGTGCGCGGTCCCGCACAGGCAAGGTCCTCAACGGAGAGGCAGGCCCATGGAACGCCGATCGACCCACCGCACGCTCGCCGCGATACTCGGCGTGCTCGTGCTGCCGTTCACGGTGCTGCCGGCGCAGGCCGGCACCCGGGTCCCGGCGCAGGCGGCCGCCGACCCCACGCGACCGCAGGAACCAGGTGTCACGCTCCGGGTATTCGACGTCCAGGTCCCGCTGGACGACTACTGCACGCTCAAGCCGGGCCAGACCCCGAACATCGACAAGCTGATGCCGACGATCGACTGGCGCACGGCTGCGGACTTCGGCCTCGCCGACCGGTTCGTCACCGAGGTCACGGGCTACCTGAACGTGCCCTCCGCCGGCACCTACGACTTCCGGATCACCAGCGACGACGGGGCACGGCTGCTGGTCGACGACACCCTCGTGGTCGACCACCCGGGCAAGCACGGGGCCACCCCGAAGGAGGGGTCGGTCGCGCTGGAGGCCGGGTACCACGCACTGCGCATCGACCACTTCGACGGCGACTTCGGCCAGCAGCTCACGCTGGAGTGGCGCCCGCCGGGCGCCTCCGGCTTCGCCCTGGTGCCGAGCTCCGTGCTGAGCACCGACGCCGACGTCACGCGTGTCACCTCGCCGGGACGCAAGTCCTGCGAGGGAGTGAGCGAGGCCCCGGGCGACGGGCTGCCGCTGACCGGGGTGCACCCCGACTACACCCTGACCGACCTGCGTCCGGACGGCTTCGAGCCGCAGGTCACGGGCATGGACTGGCTGCCCGACGGCCGCATGGCCATCGCCACGTGGGGCGGTGACCGCGAGACGGTGCTCGGCGAGGTGTACCTGGTCGAGAACGTGACGGGCGACAGCGGCGCCGAGGAGGTGACGTACACGAAGATCGCCGAGGAGCTCGAGGAGCCGATGGGCCTCAAGGTCGTCGACGGCAGCATCTACGTGTCCGAGAAGCACGGGCTGACCGAGCTCGTGGACACCGACGGCGACGAGGTCACCGACGAGTACCGCGAGGTCGCGACCTGGCCGTTCGGCGGCAACTACCACGAGTTCGCGTTCGGCCTGCTGCACGAGGACGGGTACTTCTACGTCTCCACGGGCATCGCCATGGTGCCCGGCGGCGCCACCGCCGACCCGCAGCTCGTCGAGAACCGCGGATCGGTGCTGAAGATCGACGAGGACACCGGCGAGATCGAGTACCTGGCGGGCGGCCTGCGCACCCCGAACGGCCTCGGCTTCGGGACCGACGGCGGCATGTACGTCACCGACAACCAGGGCATGCACGTGCCGACGTCGAAGCTGGTACGCGTCGAGGAGGGCGCGTTCTACAACCACTACACGAACCCGGACGGCCCGTACGACGACCAGCCGGTGACCGAGCCGGTGGTGTGGATGCCGCACGGCGAGATCTCGAACTCGCCGAGCAACCCGGTCATCCTCACCGAGGGCGTGTTCACCGGGCAGATGGCGATCGGCGACGTGACGTACGGCGGTCTGCAGCGCGTCTACCTGGAGGAGGTCGCCGGCCAGGAGCAGGGCGCCGTGTTCCGCATGACGCAAGGGCTGGAGTCCGGCGTCAGCAGGACGAGCGTCGGGCCGGACGGCTCGATCTACGTCGGCGGTATCGGCTGGTCGGGCAACTGGGGCCAGGCCGGCAAGCTCGGCTACGGCCTGCAGAAGCTCACCTTCGACGAGAGCCGGGCGTTCGACATGCTCGAGATGCGCGCGGTCGAGGGCGGTTTCGAGATCGAGTACACGCAGCCCCTGTCGGTCGGGACCGCCGAGAACCTGGCCGAGAAGTACGAGGCGGCACAGTGGCGCTACGTCTCGACGCCGCAGTACGGCGGGCCCAAGGTCGACGAGGAGGACCTGTCGGTCACCTCGGCCACGCTGTCCGAGGACCGCAGGACGGTGACCCTGATGATCGAGGGGCTCAAGCCCGGCCGGGTCGTCAACGTGCACTCCCCGCGGCCGTTCGCGGCCGAGGGCGGCGAGGAGCTGTGGAGCACCGAGGCCTGGTACACGATGAACCGCCTGCCCGACGGCTCGACGCCGCCGCCCGTCTACGAGGCCGAGGCTGCCGACATCTCCGGCGGCGCCGGCTGGAACACCAACCACGCCGGGTACTCGGGCGCCGGCTTCGTGGACCGCAACTGGGAGCCGGGCGCCCGCACCACGTTCGCCGTCGAAGCCGGCGAGGCCGGACCGCACGACCTGGCGCTGCGCTACGCCAACGGACAGAACTCCGACCCGAGCCCGACGCCACGATCGATGAGCCTCTACGTCAACGGCGAGAAGCAGAAGCAGGTCTGGCTCGACAGCACCGTGCGCTGGTCCACCTGGTCGACGCAGACCGAGACGGTAGAGCTGAGAGAGGGCGCCAACACGATCGCCTACGTGCACGACGATGACGACCTGGGGCACGTGAACCTCGACAACCTCACCGTCACGCCCAGCGAGCGCACCGCCCTGTTCGACGGCGGCGACCTCGACGCCTGGGAGAAGGCGAGCGGCGGGCCCGCGACATGGCCCGTCGCGGACGGCACCATGGAGTCCTTCGGCGGTGACATCCGCACCAAGGAGAAGTTCGGCGACTTCCGGATGCACGCCGAGTGGTACCAGCCGGAGCACGCCGACGACGTGACCGGTCAGGCCCGCGGCAACAGTGGCGTCTACATCCAGGAACGCTACGAGGTCCAGGTGCTGGAGTCCATCGGCATCGAACCGCCGAAGAACAACGACGCCGGTTCGGTCTACCTGAAGAAGGCCCCGGACGTGAACGCCGCGACCGAGATGGGCACCTGGCAGACGTACGACATCCAGTTCCGCGCCGCACGCTTCGCCCCGGACGGGACCAAGACCGAGGACGCGCGGCTCTCGCTCTGGTGGAACGGACAGCTCGTGCACGACGACGTCGCGATCGACGGCAAGACGGGCAACGGCAACAACGAGGGGCCGACGCCGGGCCACATCAAGCTCCAGGACCACGGGGATGCGGGCCTGAACCCACGGTTCCGCAACATCTGGATCGAACGCCTGACCGGGCAGGAGACCTCCTCAGCGCTCGCGTCCAAGGTCTCGGCGCGGCTCGCCCCGCCGAGGATCACGGCGGGCAGGGACGCGCAGGCCGTGGTCCGGGTGCCCGGCGCCAAGGGTCGGCCGACCCCGACGGGGACGGTCCGGGTCTCCGTCGGCGACGAGTCGGTCCAGGCCACGCTCGGCCGCGGCCAGGCACGGGTCGACATCCCGACATCGGGGCTCGCGAAGGGCGTGCACCCGGTGACGGTGCAGTACCTCGGCGACCTGCTGTACGGGCGCAGCACGACGACGGTCGACCTGACCGTCCGCTGATCTGGTCCCTCTGATCTGGTCCCTCGAAGGAGAGGTTCATCCGATGGAACGAACTGCCAGCACCCCGACCCGCGCCCGGATGCGCACCGCCAGGCCGTGGCTCGCCGTCGCGTTGGTCGCCACGCTGTCCCTGCCGGTCCTGGCCGCTCCCGCGGGAGCGGCCAGGACCAGCGACAGCGAGGCGGCCGGGACCAGCGCGTGCACGTACGGCTACACCAGCGAGGCCACGGTCTATTTCGGCGCCGACGCCGACTCGGGCGTGGCGAACCACGGGACCCGCTCAGGCTGCACCGTCATGGACGAGATCATGGCCGACGCGCCGTTCGCGACCCACGGCAGGTTCGTCCGGACGGTCAGCTCCGTGACCAAGGGCCTCGTGCGCGAACGGGTCCTCACCGCCCGCGAGCGCCGGGACATCCTCCGTGCCGCGGCCGCCTCGGAGGTGGGCAGGTCCCACCCGGTCACCGGCGAGCGGTCGGTCGACCTGTCCGCGATCGGCCTGGTGGGCTACACGGTCCGCGCGACCATGCCGACCGACGCCGAAGGGACGCTCGGGGCGCTGGCCGAGTGCGGCTTCCGGAACATCGAGCCCTCGGGCAGCGCGGGCAACTTCTACGGCTACACGGCCGCGGAGCTGGCGCCGCTGACGGACGGGGCGGGGCTCGAGGTGCCGTCGCTCGGTGTGAGCCTGTCGAACCTGCAGAACGACGTGGACCTGGTCGTCGCCGAGGCGCAGGCGATCGGGGCCAGGTATGTGCGCGTCTCGGGCTCCGGCTCGTGGACGCTGGCGGACTACTCCCGGACGGCCGCGATCCTCAACGAGGCGGGTGAGGCGCTGGGCGCCGAGGGTATCCGGGTCGCGTACCACAACCACGGGTACGAGTTCGAGACCGAGGAGGACGGCGTCACGGGCTACGACGTCCTCGTCCGCGAGACGAACCCAGCGTTCGTCACGATGGAGCTCGACGTGTACTGGGCGGCCAGCACGGACACGTCCGCCACGGACCTGTTCGCGCGCTACCCGGGCAGGTTCGAGCTGCTGCACCTCAAGGACATCGCCGAGGACGGCTCCTTCGCGGACGTCGGCGCGGGGACCATCGACTTCGCCAAGATCTTCGCCACCGCGCCGCTCGCCGGGGTCCGGTACGGCTTCACCGAGCACGACCAGCCGTCTCCCGACGGCGTGACCTCCGCGTGCGTCAGCCTCGGCTACCTCGCCGCACTGCGCTACTGATCCGTCCGGCCTGCTGCCGGGCGAGGGCGCCGGCCCTTGCCCGGGAGTGCCGTACGCCTGCTCGCACCATCCGACCCAGCACGAGGGAGTGTTGATGTCTGCACCACACCGCCGGGCACACCGCCGGGCACTGGCTGCGACGACCGGTCTGGTCGTCGCGCTCGGTGCCCTCGTACCCGCCACGACCGCCGCCACCGCACACGACGCCCCGGCCGATTCCGACCATGCCGAGACCACCGAGTTCGACAAGGTCCCGCTGGTCACCGAGGGGCTCGCCGACCCGTTCGAGCTCGATGTGGCCGAGGACGGCCGCGTCGTCTACATCCAGCGCACCGGCCAGGTGGTCGTGCTGGAGCAGGACACGCTCCGCCAGACCACGGCCCTGGACCTCGACTACTCCCTCGACCTGCTCACGCAGTCCGACGGCCTCCTGGGCCTGACCCTGGACGACGACTTCACCGAGAACGGGTGGCTGTACCTGCTCTGGAGCGATCCCGACGTCGCGAAGATGAACCTCTCGCGGTTCACGATGGGGCCGGACGACACGATCGACCCGGCGTCGGAGAAGCGCCTGCTCGACTTCACGATCTGGCGTGGCGAGGGCCGCGCCAACTCTCACATGGCTGGCTCGCTGGCGATGGGTCCCGACGGGGACCTGTACGTGGCCACCGGTGACAACTCCGACCCCTTCGACCAGCAGGGCTACACCCCGATCGACGAGCGCCCCGGCCGCCGTGGGTGGGATGCGCAGGGCACGTCCGCCAACACGAACGACCTGCGCGGGAAGGTGCTGCGGATCACCCCCGAGGACGACGGCACGTACTCGATCCCGGACGGCAACCTGTTCGCGCCGGGCACGGAGGGCACCCGTCCCGAGATCTACGGGATGGGCTTCCGCAACCCGTTCCGGATCACCGTCGACCCCGGAACCGGTGCCGTGCTGATCGGGGACTACGGGCCCGATGCCCGTGTGGCCGACCCGCTACGCGGCCCTGACGGCCAGGTCGAGTTCATCCGGATGACTGAGCCGGGCAACCACGGCTGGCCCTACTGCCACGCGGACAACCAGGCGTACATCGACTACGACTTCGCCACGGGGGTCTCCGGTGGGGCGTTCGACTGCGCCAGCCCGGTCAACGAGTCCCCGAACAACACGGGCCTGCGCGAGCTTCCGCCGTCGCAGGAGCCGCTCGTCTGGTACGGCTACGGACCGTCCGAGGAGTTCCCCGAGCTCGGCTCCGGCGGAGCGGCGCCCATGGGCGGACCGGTCTACCGCTACGACCCGGAGCTCGACGTCAAGACGAAGTTCCCCGAGAGCTTCGACGGGCACTGGTTCGTCTCCGAGTACGCCCGCAACTTCTACAAGGTGCTCTCCCTGGACGAGGCCACCGGCGACCTGCTCTCGATCGACCCGTTCCTCGAGGGCGAGACGTTCGTCGCCCCCTTCGAGGCCGAGTTCGGCCCCGACGGATCGCTCTACATCATCGACTTCGGCCTCGGCCGGGGCGCCGGGCGTGGCAGCACCAACACCGACGCCGGCATCTACCGCATCGACTACGCGGCCGACGGCCGGCGGCCGATCTCGCGGTTCACCGCCGACGTCGACTCCGGTCACGAGCCGCTGACCGTGGCCTTCGACGGCGGCAGCAGCGAGAGCCCCGACGGGCTCGACATCACGTACGCGTGGGACTTCGAGAACGACGGCGTCGTCGACTCCACCGAGGCGAACCCGGTGCACACCTACACCGATCGCGGCCAGTTCAGCGCGCGCCTGACGGTCACCGACAGCGACGGGTTCACCGGCGTCTCCGTGCAGAAGATCACCGTCGGCAACACCCGGCCGGACGTCTCCTTCGGGGCGCCGTTCCATGGCGGCTTCGCCGAGCTCGGAGACACCGTCCCGTACTCCGTCGACGTGGCCGACGCCGAGGACGGTTCCACCGAGGCGGGCACGATCGACTGCGAGCAGGTCACGGTGAACACCCAGCTGGGTCACGACACCCATGCGCACCCGCTGGACAACTACACCGGCTGCTCGGGGTCCGTGTTCCTCGATCCGGCGGACCACGGAGTGGGGCAGAACGTCTACCCCGTGCTCGGTGCGGGCTACGAGGATCTCGGCGCCGACGGCGTCCCCGCTCTGGCCGGCCAGGAGGTCATCCACCTGCAGGTGCGCGACAAGGAGGCCGAGTTCTACGCCGAGAGCTCAGGTGTCACCGTGACCGACGACGCCGGGGCTCGGGGCGGCCGCCTCGTCAGCGATGTCGACCACGGTGACTGGATCGCGTTCGGACCGCTCGACCTCCAGGGCATCGACGGGCTGACGATCGGCGCCGTCCGCGGCGCGGCGGACGCCACCGTCACGGTACGCACCGGCAGCCCGACCGGACCGAGCCTCGGCCAGGTCCGGATCCGCGCGGCAACCGGTGCCGGACAAGTCGTCTCGCCCACCATCGACGTCGAGGACGACCAGGGTGCCACCACCCTGTACCTCGTCGTGACGAGCAAGCACGAGCCGGCCGGCGGTGCCGACCTCGGCCTCGACTGGCTCGTCTTTCACGGCCGCGGTGTCTCCGACGACACCGCCCCGGTCGTGACGGCCGAGGTCAGCCACCCGGTCGGGCCAGCAGGGCGCCCGGTCGAGCTGTCGGGCTCCGCGGTCGCACCCGAAGGGCGCGACATCGTCTCCTACCAGTGGGACCTCGGCGACGGGACGACGGCAGAAGGGCCCGCCGTCACACACGTCTACGAAGAGCCGGGCAGGTATACCGCCCGGCTGATCGCCACGGACAGCGAGGGCACCCGCGACTGGACGACGGCCGAGATCACGGTGCTCGGCGGCTGGAACAGCTGACCGAGGCCCGGTGCCCCTGGAACCCATCGGGTTCCAGGGGCACCTCGTCGATCGTCGCCAGCGGTTCCGGCCAGGGCCTTCTGGAGCAGCTCGATGACGGATCCGGTCCGGTGCGCGGCGGCCTACATCCCGGGACCGCCTACGACAGGACCGTCCCAGCTCCAGCAGCCGTTCGTCGTCGCGTCGACCGTACTCGTGGGGGCGGCGCCACGGCCGACGAGACCGGGAGGACGGCGTCAGCGTCAGTCAGGCGACTTTCGTTGACCGGAACGACGCCTGGGACCAGCATCGAGATCTCGGTCAGTGCCGATCACCGGAGGTTCTCGTGCGCAATGGACGATCAAGGTTCGCAGCGGGCCGGAGCCGCCGGTGGTCCCTGACAGTCATGATCATCCTGGTCGCGGCGAGCCTGGTGGGGCCGGGCCTGGTCACCGCCACCGCGACGCCGCCGACCACGCAGGCACTGGCCGGCGGAGTCACGTACCCGCCGCCCGTGATGTTCAGCGGATACCCGGTCGGCGACAGCCACTTCATGGGTTTCCCGTCCCTGTACAACGGGTCCTCGACCAACGGCGAGGGCGTCCGGGGCTCCCGCTACCTGCTCGGGCACTCCACCAACCGCGACACCGCCGGGCTGGGTGGGACCGTGCTGCGGCAGTCGCGTGACGGCGGGAACTTCCTGGTCATGGACAGCGCTGACGGCTACGTCCCGCCGTCCAACTTCGTGCGGCTCGCGGTCGCCAGTGGCGCCGTCTACGGGTTCACGGCCGAGGACCGCAGCTTGACCACCAAGACGCTGGAGCCCGACCAGCGGTGCACCGGCGACGCGTGCCGGCGTCAGTTCGACCGCTGGCTGCTGGCCGGCGACACCTGGCGACGGGCCGGCGAGGCGACGATCCAGTTCCCGGCCCGGGGCAACAACGTGGCGTGGGCGCGGCTCTACCAGGGGCCGATCCTGGCCGCCGACGGCCAGACCCTGCTCACCACCGTGTACGGCCGCTACGACCGCGACGAGAGCTGGGCGTACTTCTCGGCGGTGGCCGACAGCACCGACGACGGCGTCACCTGGACGGTCCGCAGCGAGCTGGCAGTCTCCACCACCGAACAGTTCAACGAGGCCAGCCTGGCCCCGTCCAGCGACGGCGGTCTGGTCGCGGTGATCCGCAAGGACGAGAACCTGCGTGGATCCCCGAACCCGAACATCCCGGCGAACGTCGCGCTCTACGTGCGGCGCTCCGCCACCCAGAGCGCCGCCGGCCCGTGGACCCCGCTCGACGCGAGCGCCCGGCTGGCCGCGGAGGGCGGCAACTCGCCGTCGATCGAGCTGCTGGGCAACGGCGCGCTGGTGATCGGTTCGGGCCGACCGGACAACCTGCTCCGGGTCTCCTACGACGGGCGCGGCACCAGCTGGTCGAGCCCGTTCGTGCTCTATCGCAACACCCCGACCACCGGCGGCGACGCTGACGGCTGGTACAGCTTCGACCCCTACAACGCTGCCGGGGATCGGGTCCGCCGGCCGATGCGACACCTCGGTTCCAGCACCACGATGGGGGTCGAGGCGATCAGCGGCAACCAGGTGCTGGTGGTCGGGGACAACTGTGCGTCCGGATGGGGCTGCCCCTGCCCGGCGACGGCGCAGAACCCGCGGGGCTGGGAGTGCCCGCAGCGCGCCGGCGGCTACCCCAAGGGGACGCAGAACGGGTTGTGGAGGACTACGGCCACCGTCGACAACGGCCGGACGGGCCGGCTCGACCTGCCCGGCATGTTCCAGCGGGACGAGCTGACCGTGCTCGACCCGACCTTCAGTCGCTACGGATCCTGCCCCCAGGGCCCGGCCGGGTGCAGGCAGTCGTACGCCGCCTTCGCCTTCGACGGCGATGTTCGACCCGACACCAGTACCGTCACGCCCGACCGCCGTCTCACGCTGCGACTGCCCCGGACCTATCGGCTGACCGGCGTGGGGGCGTACGCGTTCCTGCAGGGCAGCGCCGATCTGCGGATCGAGGTCTCGAACGACGGGACGACGTGGTCGACCCCGCCCCGGGCCGAGCGGGACGGCTACCTGCGCCCGTTCAGCGCGCCCGTCTCGGCGCAGTACCTGCGGATCAGCGATCCCAACACGATCACCGACCCGTTGGCCGCGTTCCTGAACGAGGTCGAGCTCTACGGCTCCTGACGGACCGGAGAGGACTCAGGCCCGGGGTTCCGAGGATCTCCGGGCCTGATATTGCAGCAGGGACAGGGAGTGCGGCGAGCGACCGCCACGTCATCGTCGGGGCCGGACGAGGCCGGCGTCGTAGGCGAAGATGATGGCGGCGGCACGGTCGCGGGCGCCGAGCTTGGTGAAGAGCGCGCCGACGTGGGTCTTGATCGTGGTCTCGGCGAGGTAGAGCTCGTCGGCGATCTCGCGGTTGGAGGCGCCGCGTGCCATCAGCCGCAGGACGTCGAGCTCGCGGCCGGTGAGCGCGTCGAGCCGGCTGTCGTAGTGGGCCGCCGGGCGGTTCGACCTGCGGTAGGAGTCGAGGATGGGCCCGAGGAGGGAGCCGTCGATCCAGGTCCCGCCGGAGGCGACCGTCCGTACCGCCTCGATCAGGTTCTCGGCGGTGGCGGACTTCAGCTCGAACCCCGCGGCGCCGGCATCGACCGCGGACCACAGCACCTCGTCGTCGTCGAACGTCGTGAGGATGCAGACCGGTGGGCCGTCGGCTGCCCGGAGCCGGCGCGTCGCCTCGATGCCGTCGACGCCTGGCATGCGCACGTCCATGCACACGACGTCGGGCGTGTGCCGGGCGACGGCCAGGGCGACGTCGGCGCCGTCCCCACGCTCGGCCACGACGCGGATGTCCGGCTGGCTGCGCAGGATCAGCCCGAGCCCCGCGCGCACCATCGGCTGGTCGTCGACCAGGAGCACCCGGATCATGCGGCGGTCCCGACGAGCCGGCGGGGCAGGCGTGCCTCGACCACCCAGCGGTCGCGGTCGGGGCCGGCGCGGAAGGTGCCGTCGATGGCGGCGACCCGGTGCTCCAGCCCTGCCAGGCCGAGGCCTGCGTCCGTGTCGGGGCCGGCTGGGCCGAGTGCGTTCTCGACGCGGACGGTGATCGCCTCGAGGTCGCCGTCGATCCGGATGGTCGCCTCGGGCGCGGGTGCGTGCTTGGCGACGTTCGTGAGGGTCTCGCGCAGCACGTCGTGCAGCACCAGGCGAGGTGCGGTCGAGACGTCGTCCAGCTCGCGGACGACGTCGAGATCGATCCGCATGCCCGCGTCGCGATACCTGGCCACGAGCCGCTCCACCTCCCCCGGCTCGACGGGCGCGGGCGCGCGGGTGCCCGCGTGCATGAGCATCAGGGCTTGGCGCAGCTCGTCCATCCCCTTGCGGCCCACCGCCTCGGCCTGCCGCAGGGCCTCCTCCGCCTCGGCGGGTGAGGACGCGAGGTTCAGCCGCGCACCCGACAGGTGCAGCAGGACGACGCTGAAGCTGTGCCCCACGAGGTCGTGCAGGTCGCGCGCCATGCGCTGGCGGTCCTCGGCGACGGCGGTCTCGGCGAGCTTGGTGCGGGTGCGGTCCAGCTCCTCGATCAGCGCCCACTGCTGCCCGACGACGTGCCCGAACCCCCAGCCGATCAGCAGCCCGCCGCACCAGATCCAGGCACCGATCCCCCGCGACCAGCTGCCGGTGTCCAGCGCCCAGACCAGGAACGGCGACGCCAGGCAGAGCACCATCACCACGAGATCCGCCCGGCGCACGGGACCGGCGGCGGCCACCGCCAGCGCGATGATCACCACCATGAAGCCGCTCTGGGTGACGACCGCGACGTCGCCGACGAACGTCGGGACCAGGACCCACAGGAGCAGGAACCAGCCCGGCATCGACGTCCAGAACGTGCGCACGATCAGCGCCGGGACCGTGACGAGTGCCAGGACCCAGCCCCAGTCCGACGTGTAGGCGAGGTTGAGCGCTCCCAGGCCGGTGCCGAGCACGGCCGCCGCGACGACGAAGCCGCCGCGATCCCGGAACAGTGAGCGCATCCCTGGAATATAGCCAGGCTCGCCCCCCGGCTCCGGCCGCAGGGCCGGTGCGCCTCCTCCCACGGGAGGAGACGACGCACCCCGTTCGGCCCCCAGGACCACCCGGTACGGCACCCGGCTCCGAGGACGGCGGGGTGCGCCGACTCCTACGTTCGTCGTGCTGGACCCGCGCCCCGCACCCGACCGCCCGCCGCACCCCTGGGAAGACACACGATGACGAACACCCCTGTCCCGGTCCGCAACCGCCGCCGCTGGTGGTGGGCACTGTGGGCGTTCCTGGCCGTCTCCGCGGCCGGGTTCGGCCTCACCTCCCCCGGAGCCCTGGTCATCGGCGGCGAGGACGCGAGCCTCATCCCGATCGACCCGGACGTCGCGGCACACTTCCTGTCCCTCGTGGTGCACGGTGTGCCCGGTGGCCTCGCCCTGCTCCTGGGCCCGTTCCAGTTCGTGACGGCGCTGCGGGTCCGCTACCCCGTCGCGCACCGCGCCATGGGCCGGATCTACCTGGTCGCCGTCGTCGTCGCGGCGGTCGCGTCCCTGTACGCGGCCACGGTCTCGCTCAGCGGCTTCTCGATCCAGGTCGCGTTCTACCTGCTCGCGACCGCCTGGCTGTTCACCGCCGCGCAGGCCTACCGGACCATCCGCCGCGGTGAGGTGCAGCTGCACCGGATCTGGATGATCCGCAACTACGCCCTGACGTTCACGGCCGTGAGCCTGCGCGTCTTCCTCCTCACCGGCACGGCGCTGATGCCGTCGTTCCCCGCGCTGGAGTTCGAGGCGGTCTACGACGCCAGCGGATGGGCCGCCATCGTCGTCAACGTCATGGTCGCCGAATACCTCATCATCCAGCGCACCCTCGCACCCCTCGCCCGGCGCAAGCAACCGCGGCCCCTCCCGAGGTCGTATGGCGCTCCCTGATCGACGGGCGGAGCTGGCCCCGCTGGTCCTCGGGCCTGGACGAACTGGTCGAGGAGCGCTCCAGCGGGCTCGCATACGAGGACGCCTCACAACGGGTGCGCGGGAGAGACCTGCTGGGTGTGCACGAGGACGTCGAACCAGTCCCGCAGGCTGCCGCCGTATGCGAGCGACGCGCTCCCGTACTCCGGTAGTCCGCGCGTCGTGAGCGGGGCATCGAGCCACCCGCGCACCGCCGGCGGAGCCGGGCGGCCCAGGTCGAGGACGAACTGCGCCGACCTGACGTCACCGAGCGGCTCCTCGAACCAGCCGGTGCTCGCCGGCGGCAGATCGACCGTGTGGCCCTCACCGGTGAGGTAGGTGCCGTGATCGAACGTGAAGCCGACGGTCACGTAGCCGTGCCCGTACCAGTCCTCGAGGTGGGACCCCGCACTGGCGAACGTGGTGTCCGGCTCGCCCGGCTCCGTGATCGTCAGCTGCGACACGTCGGCGACGTGCGCAGATGCCCCCCAGTAGACGGTGCGAGCACCGGTGTGCCGCTGCCACCAACGAATGTTCTGTGCCGATCTCGCGTCCCGATAGTCGGGGATGTCGCCCCACGGCAGGCTGAAGCCCTCGTACCAGGAGTGGATCTGGCGGGCGTTGTGCATGGCGACCTCACGGCCCTCACCGTGCGGGACGGTGGCGACCAAGCGCTCCAGGGCGGCCGCGGCGTCGACGCAGGGAGCCTTGTCCGCGATCGCCATGTAGGCCCATAGGTGCTCTCGGATGGTGTCGCTGGTCGGTTCCAGCAGCTCGTAGTGGGCTCGTAGCTCGGTGAGCTTGTCGGGCGCGTTCGCAGCGACGTAGGCCTCGACCGCGTCGTAGGCGGCCGGCCCGGTCGCGAAGTACTCGGCGCCGGCGACCTCGACGTCGTCAGCGTGCGTGTCGTTGTAGTGCCGGACCCACTGGAGAACGCTCCGCATCTCGGTCGTCCGCCAGATGCTCTCCTGCGTGGCCAGGACGGTGTCGAGGTCGTCACGGGCGCCGAGCACGTAGTCGTTCACGCCGAGCGAGAGCGTCCAGTCCATCTCGAAGGCGATCGCACGCACTCCTGCGTGGGTGACAAGGTGCCGCAGGTAGCGAGCCTGCAGCGTGGTGACCTCGCTGATCGTGTGGCCCGGTTCGCCGAGACCGATGATCTGCGCACCGGCGGTGGCGCGTGTGATCGTCGTGAGGTCGGGACCGGGTCGGCGCGGGTCGTCCGGGACATGGACGGCGTGGTTCTCCGCCCACCGTGTGACCGGTGAGGCGGAAGTCGCCGGTAAAGCCTGCGCGGGCGCAGCTGTCAACGTGAGGGCGAGTGCGATCACGCCGCAGGCGAGACCGGACGCGGAGCTGGGGTTCTTCATCAGGACCTCCTGAGCGATGGTGTGACCCCACACTCGTGCGTCCAGCGCTGGAACACGTCCCGCAGATGGCGACACTTCGTCTACGTCATGCGACGTAGACCGGGTGAAGCGCGCTGAGCTCCGGGAACTGGGTGCGCATCAGCGCGTCGAACCCCGCACCGCAGACAGAACGCCCACTGCGCGAACTCGCATCGCCGACGGGCTCGTCTCACAGCGTCCGACCAGCGGGTCTTGCCTTGTGTTCAGTAGCACCTTTGGTCATGCTATGTCGGCTTTGCCCCAGTTGACCGAAGGACTTCGCACGCAATGGACACAGTTCTCAAGGAGGCTCCCCCACGGTCGGAGCCCTCGTCCGGGCCGGACGGCACACCGCCGACCAGCCCATCCGCCCCGCCACGACCGGACCGTCGATGGATCGTGGACGTCACGATCGGCGTCGTGTCGAGCCTCGCCGTCGGCCTGCTGCTGGCCGGCTACCAGGCGACGATCGACGACAAGCGGGAGCAGCAGACCCAGACCGTCGAGGCCGGCCGCGCCGAGCGCGACCAGGTGCTGGCCAACGTGACGTTCATCCGCGAGACCATCCGCGACGCCCCCGAGGGCCCCAAGCCGTTCCGCGGGATGAACCTGCGCGACGCCGACCTGTCGGGACTGGATCTCGGCTGCCCCGTGCACTACGTACCGGACGGCGGCTGGGCGAGGGACCACGCGGAGACCTGCGCCGACTTCACAGGTGCCGACCTGACCGGCGCGCGGCTGGACGGCGCGAACCTCACGGGCGCACTGCTGGTCGACGGCTCGCTGGAGCGGGTCTCGGCCGTCAACCTCTTCGCACCGGCCGCGTCGATCGGCGGCAACCTCGACGGCTCCACGTTCGACGGGGCGGTCCTGTTCGGGTCCGTGTTCCGGTCGCCCACAGGTGAGGTGTCGTTCGTGGACACGAGCCTCGACGGGGTCCAGGTGGAGAGCGACTCGGACGAGGGCTCGACCTTGGCCCTGACGCGGGTCACGATGACAGGGCTCCAGATCGGCTCGTCCACCGACGACTCCGCGGACGGCTGGGCCACGATCGACTGCCAGGAGGGGTTCGCCCAGGCCCGCCGGGGCGGCGTGGTGCAGCAGGTCGCCTCCTACGGCGAGCTGCCCGACGGCGGCCGCGTCCAGTGCGGCGACTACGGGGAGCGCTGCGAGGTCGACCGGTTCCCCCAGGTCGGCGCGCAACTGGTGGCTGGCGGCGTCTGGAAGATGCCCACCCCGGACTGCGCGGAGGGATCGACCGGGCAACCCCCGCAGGACACGCCCGCCAAGGACGTCACCGCCTTCTACGACGACCTGCTGCCCGACTGGACGCGCGAGGACATCGGGCTGGCCGAGAGCCTGTGACGGGGGCATCAGTGGGATTTCATCGATCAGTCGGCTCGGCGAACCGGTCCATCGGCAGCAGTGCGCGTGGTGGCATTGTGTCGATCACTGACGTGCACCGTGCTCAACGTTCTGCGTGACCCTGTGCGTCAGGTGTCGTCGCGACTGGCTGTCGCGGCGACACCGGACGCGGGGTCGGTGACGGGTAGCGTCGTGTTCGTGGTGGTCTCGCGCGATCGTCGAGCCCGGCACCCGGCGGGGTGTTGTCGGGTGAGGTCGTTGACCGAACGCAGAACCGGGGCTGAGGTGAATGCCTCGGGCTCGGCGGAAGTACGGATGCGCAGCTCACGTGTCTCACCGGGCAGCACCGTGATGAGGGAGTCGTCGGTGACCGCTTCGGGGTCGACTCGGTCGGCATGCACGACGATGTCCTTGACCACGGATGCACAGCTCAACCGCAGCACTACCTCGCCTCCGTCACGCGCAGTCTCGATGATCAGGGCGTCGTCGCGCAGGGCAAGCTTCGTGTCCTCGACGAAGTAGTGCAGTGCACGCTCGCCTGTCGACAGCTCGGCGACGACGAGCTCTTCGGTGGGGTCGGCGGGCACTAGCAGCTCGGTGACGAGTTCGAGCCTCTCCAGCGAGCGTGCTTCGATCAGCACATCCGTCTCGTGTCGGGCGAGCTCGGTGCCGTCGAGAGTGATCCGGCGCAGCACGACGTGTGCGCTCCACGGTTCGGTGGAGTCGTTGTGTAGCGCCAGGGCGACGCCGGCGGATGAGGGCTGGATCGTCGCCAGCCGGTCGGCGTAGGCCTTGCGCAGCGCGTACCAGAGTGGCTTGCGGCCACCGAGACCGTCGACGGCAGCCCACGAGACAACGGGCCAGCAGTCGTTGAGCTGCCAGACGATCGCACCGGTGTTCAGCGGGAAGAGGGACCGGAACCAGTCGATCCCGTAGCCGACAGCCCGGGCCTGGTTGAGCTGCGTGGTCGCGTGCCAAGTGTCGATGTCGCGGGGTTGTGGCAGGTGCGCGCCGAGACCGCGGTCGAGCTTGCCGTTACCGTCATTCGCCTTCTGATGCACGAGCATCTGGGGGCCGAAGGGGTCAAGGGGCTCGTCGTGCACGACCGCAGTGAGCGTCGACCAGTTGGGCGGGCCCTGGAATCCGAACTCAGAGACGAAGCGAGGCCGGTAGCTGCGGTAGTGCGTGTAGTCGACCTGGTTCCAGACGTCCCAGATGTGCACGGTGCCGTGGGCCGGGTCGTTGGGGTGCACGTACTTCGAGAAGCCGAACGGGCTGCCGTCGGAGTAGGGGGTGCCGGGGGCAAGCTCGGCGACGATCCCCGGGAAGAGCTCCGTGTAGTAGCGGTCGCCCCAGGACGCGCCGGCCAGCCGCGGGCGCCACCCCCAGTCGACCCAGCCCACGAGGTTCTCGTTGCCGCCGTTCCAGAGCGCGAGGCTCGGGTGCGCGGTGAGCCGTGTGACCGCCTCGCGCGCCTCGGCCTCGAACTCGCTCCACAGTGGCTCGTCCTCGGAGTACGCGGCGCACGCCAGGAGGAAGTCCTGCCAGACCAGTAGCCCGAGCTCGTCGCAGAGGTCGTAGAACTCCTCGCTCTCGTAGATCCCGCCGCCCCAGACGCGGACGAGGTTCACGTTGGCCTCGACGGCGTCGGTGAGGGAGCGTTCGAGGGAGTTCCGCGTGATGCGGGGAAGGAACGTGTCGTCGGGGATCCAGTTGACCCCCTTGGCGTACACCGGGCGGTCGTTGACGACGATCGTGAACGGCGTGCCCGCATCGTCCGGCGCCGTGTCGAGCGTGATGTCGCGGAAGCCGACGCGCGACTCCCACCGCTGCCCGGGGACGGTGACGGTGAGCGGGTAGAGCCGCTGCTTGCCGTGGCCGCGCGGCCACCACAACTCGACGTCGGGCACCTCGAGCTGGAGCACGATCTCGGCCACCCCGGGCTGCGCGGACGCCGACAGAACCTGACCTTCGAGATCGAGCGACACATCGACGAGGTCGGAGCCCGCCCACTCGAGGGCGACATGCGCGGTCAGCCGCCCGGCTGATCCGTCCAGGGCGACGAGCGGGCGTACGCTCGCGATCCGCGCACCCGACCAGCTCTCGATCCGTAGCGCCTTCCAGATACCGGAGGTCGCGAGGTCGGGGCCCCAGTCCCAGCCGAAGTTCGCCGCTGTCTTGCGGATGGCGTTGTAGGGGTGGTGGTTCGTGTGCGGCCGTTCGCCGAGCACCGCTTCCTGCTCCCGGGCGTACTCGACGGGCGAGCGGAACGTGACCCGCAGCTCGTTGTCGCCGTCTCGCAGCAGCGAGGCGATGTCGAAGCGGTAGCCGCGGTGCTGGTTCGCCGTGCGGCCGACCTCGACGCCGTTGAGGGTGACCGTCGCGACGGTGTCGAGACCGTCGGCCGCGAGCTGCGTGCGCGCCTCGCCGGTTCCCGCCCAGTCGAAGGTGCGTGAGTACTCCCAGTCGGTCAGCCCGATCCACTGCACTGCCGCCTCGTTCTCCCCGTCGTACGGGTCGGGGATGAGCCCAGCGGCGAGCAGGTCGAGATGCACCACACCCGGGACGGTTGCCGGGATGCCGGCCGTGAGCGGTTCGCGCAGCTGCTCGGGCACCGGTCCGGACAGGGCGCGAACGGTCCAGGCGTCGCCGCCCAGGTCATGGATCTGCATGGTCCTCATTTTTCGGGTCGGGTAGAGCGGGTCGAAACAGAGCAGGGCGATTCAGAGCGGGTTGGAGGCGAGGTACGCCGGTCGCGACCGGCGCTATCCCTTGAGCCCGCCCGACACGAGGTCGAGCCGCCAGTAGCGCTGCAGGAACAGCACGAGCGTGAGCAGCGGGATGATCGACACCGCCGCGCCGGCGATCGCCACGGAGTAGAGCGCCGGCGAGCCCGATCCCTTCGCGAGCAGGGTGAACAGGCCGACGGTGAGCGGGTACAGGTCCTGGTCCGACAGCATGATGTACGGCAGCAGGAAGTTGTTCCACGTGCCGATGAACTGCAGCAGGAACACCGTGACCATGCCCGGCACCATGAGCGGCAGCACGATGGTCTGGAAGATGCGCCACTCCCCCGCGCCGTCGATGCGCGCGGCCTCCAGGGTCTCCTGCGGCACCGCCGACATCGCGTACACCCGCGACAGGTAGATGCCGAAGGGGCTGATGATGCTGGGCAGCAGCACCGACCAGTGGGTGCCGACGAGCCCGAGCTGCGACAGCAGCAGGTACTGCGGCACCGCGAGCACGATGCCCGGGATGAGCACGCCCGCGAGGATCGACAGGAACAGGAACGAGCGACCGGGGAACGTGTACTTCGCGAGCGCGTATCCGGCCATGGTCGAGACGAGCACCGAGAGCAGCGACCCGACGCCGGAGTAGACCAGCGAGTTGAGGCACCACAGGAGGTACTGCCCGCCCTCGTAGGCGAACAGCGCGACCAGGTTCTCCCACAGCCCGGTGCCGGGCGCGAAGGTGAAGGTGGTGAACAGCTCGCCGCGGGTCTTGCTCGCGGCCACGTACACCCAGATCACGGGGATGAGGCAGTAGATGGCGCCGACCAGCAGCACGATCGTGGGCAGCACGCCCCAGCCGCCCTGGCGGGCGCGGTTGCGGGCGCGGTCGGACGGACGCCGCCGGGCGGTCAGCGCCGGCGCCGGCCGGGCGGTGGTGGTGGTCATCGTTCGACTCCTATGCGCTTGCGGTTGACGATCCGCAGGATGATCACCGAGACGAGCACGGTCCCGACGGCGAGCACGGTGGACGCGGCGGCCGCCTGGGGCAGGTCGTCGGTCCCGAAGGCGTCGCGGTAGATGGTCATCAGCGGGACCCAGGTGTTCGAGATGGCGCTCGTCATCGGCTGCAGGGTCGCGGGCTCGCTGTACAGCTGCAGGGTGCCGATCAGGGAGAACACGCCGGTGAGCACGAGGGCCGGCACCACGAGGGGCACCTTGATGCGCAGTGCGATCTGGGTCTCGCTGGCGCCGTCGAGGCGGGCGGACTCGTAGATCTCGCTGGGGATGCTCCGCAGCGACGTGTAGATGATGATCATGTTGAACCCGACACCGCCCCAGACCGCGATGTTCGCCAGCGAGCCGAACAGGCCCTGCTCCTCGAGGAACGGGATGGTGCCCAGCCCGAGCGCCCGCGTGATGTACGAGAACGGGCTCGTGCTCGGCAGGTACATGAAGCCCCACAGCAGCGCCGCGACGACGCCGGGCACCGCATAGGGGATGAAGATCGCCGTGCGGCCGAACCGCTTGAGCCGCGCGGCCGGGGTGTCGAGCACGAGCGCGAACAGCATCGCGAGGCCGAGCGTGAGCGGCACCGCGATGACGCCGTAGATCGCGAGCCGGCCGAAGCCGGCGGCGAACTCCGGGTTGGTCAGGACCGTGACGTAGTTGTCGAGGCCGACGAACACGTCCGTCTTGCGCCCCAGGAGCGCGCCCTCGATGCGGTAGGCGCGCAGGCTCAGCCAGACGGCGTAACCGACCGGGATGAGCATGAAGGCGATATAGAGGATCACCGCGGGGGCAGTGAACAGGTAGGGCGCGACCTGCGCCCGCCGGGGACGGCGGCGCGGGGCCTGTGCGGTGGTCGACATCTTCGCCGTCCTCAGCCGTTGCTCACAGTGAACCCGGTCTCCTTCATGTCGGCCACCACGGCGTCCTGCGTGGCGACGAACGCGTCCCGCCAGGGTGTGCCGTTCTTGATGGCCTTGCCCAGCTCGTCCTCGAAGACCGACTTGGCGAGGTTCACGTTCGGGCCCCACGTCACCGGGACGGTGTCGGAGGAGATGTCCGCGGCGACGGAGTAGAAGTCGTCCTGCTGCGGCATGAGGCTCGGTGGGTCGTTGCTCTCCGCCATCTCCTGGCCCAGGTCCGAGGCCGGGTAGAGGCTCTGCGTGTCCAGGAGCAGGGTGCTGCCCTCCTCGCTGGCGTTGAGCCACTTGGCGAACTCGGCCGCCTCCTCAGGGTGCTCGCTGTCCTTCGTCACGACGAGGGCCGAACCGCCCTGGTAGGCGACCGCCTTGTCGCCGGGCGTCCACTGCGGCAGCGGCGCCATCGCCCAGTGGCCGGCGGTCTCGGGGGCGACGGACTCGATGACGCTCGGTGCCCACACGGCCGAGGGCCAGGACAGCATGGTGCCGTCGTTGAGCATCGCGTTGTACTCCGGGGTCAGCAGCGGCTCGGTCTGGATGAGCCCGTCGGTGGCGAGCTCCTCGAAGTAGTCGGCCACCTCGAGCGACGCCTCGTCGGCGATCCCGACCGTCCACTCGTCGCCGTCCACCGACCACCACTGACCGCCGGCCTGCGTTGCGACACCGGCGAAGAAGCCGAACTCCGTGGGCGGCAGGCTCGTGATGACGGCGTCCGGGTCGGCCTCCTGCACCGTGGCGGCCGCTGTGCGGAACTCCTCCCACGTGGTGGGCACGGGGACGCCGAGCTCCTCGAAACGGTCCTGCCGGTAGACGAACGCCATCGGGCCGACGTCCTGCGGCACGCCGAACACGGCGCCGTCGAAGGTGGTCTGCGCCCAGGTGCCCTCGGTGAAGACGTCCTGCACGTCGTCCACGTAGTCCGTGATCTCCTGCGGGACGTCGGCGACGATCAGCGAGGGCAGGGTCGTGTACTCGACGAGCGCGAGGTCGGGGGCGTTCCCGGCACGCGACGCCGTGAGCAGCTTGGCGGACGACTCGTCGCCACCGCCCGCGTCGGTCAGCTTCACCTGGATGTCCGGGTTCTCGCTGTTCCACTGGTCGACGACGCTCTTGCCTTCGGCCGTCCACGCCCAGAGCTCCAGGGTGACGGGGCCTCCGGTATCGCCGGCGGCGGCACCACAGCCGCTCAGGACGGCGACGCTGATGACGGCGGCCGCGGACGCCACAAGGGGTCGGATTCGCATGGGGTGTCTCCTTTGACTGGTGCGAGTCGGCGATCACGCGCCAACTGGACCAAAGCATGGCGGCGGGGGCATGCTTTGTCAACAAGCGAAACAAAGAGGGTTTACTCGCTGCGGGAGGCGACGCGACCCGTTCCATCCCGGTAGCCGGTTAGGATCCGGGGCTATAGGAGACGAGGTGCGGGATGTCGCGAACGCAGTCCGAGGTGCCATCGAGCGCGATGGAGTGGCCGGCGCTGGCCGACGCCGAGCGCGGAGTGCTGCGCGAGCTGCTCATCCACGGGCCGCTCCCCCGCGCCGAGATCGCACGCCGGCTCGGCGTCTCCCGCGCGAGCCTGACCCGGGTCACCCGAGCCCTCATGGACCACGGGCTCGTCGCCGAGGGCGACGTCGAGCTGCGCGGCGCGACCGGACGGCCCAGCGAGCTGCTCGTGGTGCGCCACGACGCGCGGCACTTCCTCGGGGTGAAGCTCACCGGCGACACCGTGTACGCCGTAGTCACCGACCTCGGCGCGCGCATCGTGGCGACCCACGAGGAACCCATCGGGTCGCGGGAACCGGACGCGGTGATCGACCAGATCGCCGCGATCCACGTCCGGTTCGCCGAGGCCTACGGCACGATCGTCGCCTGCGGTGTCGCCCTCGCGGGCGACCTCGCCGTCATGGACGGCCGCCAGATCGTCGCCAGCTCGGCGTTCCTGGGCTGGAAAGACGTGTACCTGGCCGAACGCCTGACGGACCGGCTGGGCATCCCCACCGGTGCGGAGAACGACGTGCGCGCGCTCACCGCGACCGAGCACTGGTTCGGCGCCGGAGCAGGCTGCAGCTCGCTCGCTCTCATCACCGTCGGCGCCGGCGTGGGCTTCGGCTTCGTCGTCGACAACCGGTTGGTCACCGGCCACCACGGGCGCGCGGGCCGGCTCGACCACCTGCCCGTCGACACCGCAGGCCCCGTCTGCGGCTCGGGACATCGCGGCTGCGTGAGCGCGCTGCTGCCGAACCAGGCGATCGTCGACGCGCTCCGGATCCCCGGCCTCGACTTCGCCGGCGTCGTGGAGCTCGCCCGCGACGGCCACGCCGGCGCCCGGCGCGCTTTCATCGACGCGGGACAGGCGCTCGGCGTGCTCATCGGCACCGTGGCGAACGCCCTCGACCCGGAGAAGATAGTGCTCGCCGGTGACGGGCTCGTCGTCATGGAGCTGGCCGGCCGCGAGGTGCACGCGATGATCGAGCGGGCGCTCGCCCCCGGCGTCCCCGCACCCGCCGTCGACGTGCAGCCGTTCGAGTTCGACGAGTGGGCCCGCGGCGGCGCCGTGCTGGGCATCCGCACGATGCTCCGTTTCTGAGCCCAGCACACCGCCTTTGTTCCATCGATTGACAAACGACCGTCTCCCCGAGCAGTCTGAGCGCCGGGGCACGACCGTCCCCGCACCGACATCGAAGGGGATGCCCCGTGGCCCGTCGCTCATCCGAACGTCCGACCACCCGCCGCGCTCCGAGCGCGTGGCCGACCACTGGCCTGAGCTACGGGGGCGACTACAACCCCGAGCAGTGGGCGCCCGAGGTGTGGCGCGAGGACGTCCGGCTCATGCGCGAGGCCGGCGTCAACATCGTCACGCTCGGCGTGTTCTCGTGGGGGCTGCTCGAACCACGCCAGGGCGAATATGACTGGGGCTGGTTCGACGAGGTCATCGGCCTGCTGCACGACTCCGGCATCGCGATCGACCTCGCCACCCCGACCGCGGCTCCGCCGAGCTGGCTGCTGCACGAGCACCCGGAGATCCTGCCCGTCGACGCCGACGGCGTGCGCGAGCAGCCCGGGGGCCGGCTCGGCTGGTGTGCGAGCTCGCCGGTGTTCCGCGAGCACGCGCTGCGGATCACCACCGCCCTGGCCGAGCGCTACGGCGACCACCCGGCCGTCCGGCTCTGGCACGTGAGCAACGAGCTCGGGGGCGGCAACGCGCGCTGCTACTGCGAGGTGACGGCGGCTCGGTTCCGCGAGTGGCTGCGCGCGGAGTACGGCACCGTCGAGGCGGTCAACGCCGCGTGGGGCACCGCGTTCTGGGGTCACACGTTCACCGACCTCGACCACATCGAGCCGCCCCGGCGCGAGCAGCACAAGGTGAACCCGGGGCTGTTCCTCGACTTCGAGCGCTTCTCCTCCGACGAGCTGCTGGGGCACTACCTCGCCGAGGCTGCGGTGCTCCGTGCGCACAGCGAAGCGCCCGTGACCACCAACTTCATGGTCGGCTCCGGCCGCCACGTCGTCGACTACTCCGACTGGGCGCGGCACGTCGACGTCGTGGCGAACGACCACTACACGATCGTGAACGACCCGGTCCGCGAGCAGGACCTCGCCTTCGCCGCCGACCGGATGCGCGGCCTGACCGCCGACCGCACGCCGTGGCTGCTCATGGAGCACTCGACCGGAGCGCCGAGCTGGCAGCAGCGCAACCGCGCGAAGGCGCCTGGCGAGATCCTCCGCAACGCGCTCGCGCACGTGGCCCGCGGCTCTGACGGCGCGATGTTCTTCCAGTGGCGGGCCTCCACCGCCGGAGCCGAGCAGTTCCACTCCGCGATGCTGCCCCATGCCGGCACCGAGAGCCGGGTATGGCGCGAGATCGTGCAGCTCGGTGACGCGCTGCGGCGGCTGCGGGGTGTCGCCGGCTCCCCGGTGGAGCCCGCGAAGGTCGCGCTGCTCGTCGACGAGGAGTCGGCCTGGGCGCTGCAGCAGGGCCTCAAGCCGCACCGCGCGCTGCGGTACACCCGTGAGACGCGGCTGTGGCACCGGGTGTTCTGGCAGCGGCAGGTGCTCGTCGACGTGCTTCCGGTCGACGCGGACCTCGACGGCTACGACCTCGTCGTCCTGCCCACGCTGTTCGTCGTCTCCGACGCCCAGGCGGCACGCATCGAGGCGTTCGTGCGCGACGGCGGCACGGCGCTGGTCACCTACCTCTCCGGTGTCGTGGACGGGACCGGCCGCGTGCGCGGCGGCGGCTACCCGGGCGCGTTCCGCGACCTGCTCGGGATCACCACCGAGGAGTTCCGCCCGCTGCAGGAGGGCGAGACGGTGCGCCTCTCCGACGGCGGCGAGGTCACCGACTGGACCGAGGACACGAACCTGCACGGCGCCGAGGCTGTCGTCGCCTACGCCGACGGGAACTCCGCCGGCCGCGCCGCGGTCGCCCGTCACGCGGTCGGTGAGGGGGCCGCCTGGTACGTGGCGGCCCAGCTGCCGCTCGGCTCCGCCGAGCGCATCGCCGACCGTCTCATCGACGAGCTCGGTCTGCCTCGCGCGGTCGAGGCGAGCAGCGGCATCGAGGCGGTCCGACGGCGGACGCCGGACGGCGACGTGCTGTTCCTCGTCAACCACTCTGATGCCGACGAGACGGTAGCCGTCTCGGGGCAGTCACTGCTCGACGACGCATCGTTCGACGGCAAGGCGGTCGTGCCCGCCGGCGGCGTCGTCGTCCTCCGCGAAGGCGCGGCCGAGTGACCCTCGAAGCCACCGATCCGACCACCACAACGCCGGCGTCCGCCGAGGCCTCGGTCCGTGTGCTGCGTGCGGCCGGCGTCGCCGTCGTGGTCGCGGTGCCGGAGGACGGCCTGCCGGAGGTGGTGCACTGGGGCCGCGACATCGGCCCGCTGGACGACGCCACCGCGCGGCACCTGCTGCGTGCGGTGGCGCGTCCGCCGTCGCCCAGCGCGCTCGACACGCCCTGGCCGCTCACGCTGCTGCCGGGCGAGCATGACGGGTGGGAGGGTCGCCCGGGCCTCGCCGGCCATGTCGGACGGCGCGCGCTGCTGCCGCGCTGGCGTCGCACCACCACTGCCACCACCGACAGCGCCAACGGCGACGAGCGGCACCTGCGGATCACTGGCGAGGCGGACGGGCTGAGCGTCGTCATCGAGCTCACCCTCGACCCGTCAGGGGTGCTGAAGGTCGAGCACGAGCTGCACAACACGTCCGCCGAGCCGGTCGACCTCGCGATCCTCGAGGCGACGATGCCGGTCGGCGACCTCGCCGCGGAGGTGCTCGACTTCTCCGGCCGCTGGACGCGTGAGCGCGCACCCCAGCGCCGTCCGCTCGTCCAGGGCAGCCACGCGCGCGAGTCGCGCCGCGGCCGCACAGGGCACGACTCTCCCCTGGTGCTCGCGCTCGGGACCGAAGGGTTCGGCGACACCCACGGCGAGCTGTGGGCGGTCCACCTCGCGTGGAGCGGCGACTCCGTCCATCGCGTCGACGCGTTGCCCGAGAGCCGCACGGTGCTGGGCGCGGGTCCGCTCCTGCGCCCGGGAGAGATCACCGTCGAGCCGGGAGGCTCGTTCCGCACGCCCGCCGCGATGTTCGTGTGGAGCGACCAGGGTCTCGACGGCATCGGGCGGCGCTTCCACCAGTTCGTGCGCAGCCGGCCGCAGCACCCGCGCCGCCCGCGGCCGGTCACGCTCAACACCTGGGAGGCCGTCTACTTCGACCATGACCTGGGCAAGCTCCAGCAGCTCGCCCGCCTCGCGGCGGACATCGGTGTGGAGCGGTTCGTGCTCGACGACGGCTGGTTCCTCGGCCGCCGTGACGACACGACCAGCCTCGGGGACTGGCAGGTGGACCCCGAGCCGTGGCCGGACGGGTTGCATCCGCTCGTCGAGCTCGTGCGCGGACTGGGCATGGAGTTCGGGCTGTGGCTCGAGCCCGAGATGGTCAACCTCGACTCGCGGCTCGCGCGCGAGCATCCCGACTGGCTGCTGCAGCCGGTCGAGAACCAGGTCCGCACCTGGCGCAACCAGTTCGTGCTGGACGTGTCGCGGCCGGAGGTGTTCGACCACCTGCTGGGGGCGATCTCGGCGCTCGTGGCCGAGTACCGCCTCGACTACATCAAGTGGGACCAGAACCGTGACCTCATCGAGGCCGTCAGCGCCGGGCGGGCGAACGTGCATCGCCACACCGAGGCGGTCTACCGGCTGCTCGCAGCGCTCAAGGCGCGGCATCCAGGGCTGGAGATCGAGTCGTGCGCGTCGGGCGGGGCCCGCGTGGACCTCGGCATCCTCGAGCACACGGACCGTGTGTGGGCCTCCGACACGAACGACCCGGTCGAGCGGCTCGCCATCCAGCGCTGGACCGAGCTGCTCCTGCCACCGGAGCTCATCGGCGCTCACGTCGGCCCACCCGTTGCGCACACCACCAAGCGGGCGACAGGGCTCGACTTCCGGATCGCCGTGGCGATGTTCGGCCACTTCGGCATTGAGTGGGACATCACCGCGTGCACGCCGGACGAGCTCGAACAGCTGCGCGGCGGCATCGCGGCGTACAAGCGGCTACGGCCGCTGCTGCACTCGGGCACCGTGCACCATCCGCCCACCGGCGACGCGGGTACGAGCGCGACGGTCGTCGTCGCGCCCGACGAGGGCGTGGGGGTGGTGAGCCTGGCCCGGTCGGCGAGCGGCGTCCGCGCGCTGCCGACGCTGCTCCGCATCCCCGGGCTGACGGCGGAACGCCACTACCGCGTGACTGCGCCATTTCCCGCGGCTCTCCCGCGCGCCGTTCCCCCGCTGTTCACAGATGCGGACAGTCCCGCTGAGGTGACCGGTTCGGCGCTCGATGCGGTCGGGCTGCGGCTTCCGCTGCTCCACCCTGCGCGCGCCGTCATCATCGAGCTCGACGCGCTCGACTGAGTACGACTGAGTACGACAAAGGCTGCTGGCCTGGCCTCTCACCAGGCCAGCAGCCTTCACCAGCGAGCAGCCACACGTGCGGAGCAACACCTTCAGTTGCGCAACAGGACGCGGTAGTCGCTCGCGAGGAGCGCGTTGGATGCTCGGCCGCGCTGGTGCGTAGCCGTGCCCGTGGGATAGCGGGGCACCAGACCACAGACACAGCCGAGGACACGGCGGCAGGGTCCGCACCGGCGAGGTTCCAACACGGCGTCGCGCACGTGCCAGAACCTCGCCGACTGACCAGCGGAAGAGGCCAGCGTGTCAGAGGTCGGTGACGAGCGGGTCCAGTCGCTCTCTGCTTCCGGCATAGCGGCCCACGCCGCCCCGGTGAAACCCGGTGAGACTCGTCCTTACCTGCGACTCGACCACCTCTGACGCATCTTCGACCGGACACCCCAGGCAGATGTGACGCACGGTCGTAGCCACCACGATGTGGCGAGACTGTCCGCGAGCGAAGACCTGGCAATCGTCGCCGCAGCAGCTACCCGTATCCCGAGAGCACGCATCCACTGCCTTGAGCAGTGCGGGTTTTCCGTCGACCGCGAGCCGGGGTCGCAGCAGGTGCGCCGGCCGCCTATCGCAAGCGCGAATTGTCAGAGTCTCCTCGTGGCCCGCTCATAGGTGGCAAGCGCAGCCCGTCCAGCAAGAGCGTGATGACACCGTCTGCCTCCGCCCGCCAACCCGGGCGGTGGTCATGGGCCGCACCAATGCCATGCAGCGCCATCATGATGGCGCCGCCTTCCACGTCGTCGCGGACAACGCCGTCTCGCACGGCGCCGGCCACCAGGTCGCCGACAGCCTGCTCCAGTGCCCGGCCACCCTCGGCGAGCGCACCCGAGCGGGTGGCCATGAGCGTGGCCAGCGTCCGGGCGAGGCCCTGGTTGGCGTCCATGTGGTCGACCACGCCTCGCAGGAAGACCGCCAGAGCCTCCTCCGCGGGCAGCGTGGCCCGCAGCTCGTACGCACGGGCGCTCAGCGTGGCGACCTCCTCGTGGTAGACCGCCTCGGCCAGCGCCTCCCGGGTGGGGAAATGGCGGTACAGCGTGCCGGTACCCACACCGGCCAGGCGGGCGAAGTCGTCGAAGCGCAGGTCGAAGAAGTCTCCGGCGTCGAGGACCTCCCGGGCCGTGGCGAGCAGGGCCTCACGGTTGCGCTGGGCGTCGGCACGCAGCGGCTTGGTGGCGTTCATGCGATACCTCCCACTGACAGATGGAGATCATCTCCATATTTTGAAGTGGAGATGATCTCCAGTTTTAGCCTAGCCCATCGAGGTACAGCATGAAGATCCTGATGTTCGGACGAGGCGTGAACGCCACCGTGAACGGCTGGACTCTGGAACGTGCCGGGCATGACGTCGAGTTCTACGTGCGGCCGGGCCGCGCGGCGGAGTACGGCGAAACGATCGACCTTGATCTGCTCGACACGCGGCGGCGGGTACGGGGAGAATCCGTGGTCGAGAAGTGGCCGGTGCGCTACCGCGAGGAGTTGGCGCCGGACCACGACTTCGACCTCATCGTGCTGAGCGTGCCCCCATGAGCTCCCTGACCTCCGAGCTCGGCAGCTCGTCACCCGAGGCGCGCCTCATCGTCATGGATCTGTACGACCGGTGGGAAGGCGCTCTGATTGCGGGTGTTCAGGCGCTGGTCACCAGCGATGCCACCCTCGCTGCCCGGCCGGTGCGCGACACGGCGCGCAGCATCCTCACCGCGATCCAGGGCGGTGTCGTCATGCTCCGCGCGACGCGACGCGTGGCCTACCTCGAGACGGCGCTGGACATGGCACTGGAGCCTCTGCTCGGCACGCGGGCGGACGTCGGGTGAACGGCCGCGTGCACCGTCATGCCCGGCGCAGGTAGTCGATCAGCAGGTCGAGCATCGACGTGAGCTGATCGGTGCTGCCAGTCGCGCGCAGCACCTGCACACCGCCCTGGATCCCGGCCACGAAGGCCCCGGCCACCCGGTCGGCGTCAACGTCGGCACTGACCAGTCCGTCGCCCTGCATGGTGAGGACACCGGACCGGACCCGCTGCTGCCACTGCCCCAGCAGCTCGCTCACCACGTCGGCGGCTCCCGGCGTGCTCGATACCTGGTCCATGAGCGCGCCGAGCGGGCAGAGCCGGCCCTGTGCGCGGTACCGCGCGAGGAGGGCATCGCGCCACGCCTGCCATGACTCCCAGGTGTCAAGCCTGCTCAGGTACGGCTCCTGGTCGATCAGCACACGGTCTGCCTCGTGCTGGGCGACGGCGAGCAGCAGTTCCTCCTTGCCGTCGGGGAAATAGTGGAAGAGCTGCCCCTTGCTGGTGCTGGTCACCGCCCGGATGTCGTCCAGCGTGACGGCGCCGGCGTCGTTGCCGCGCAGGTACTCGGCGGTCCCGACGATGATGCGCTGCCGGGTCGCCTGTCCCTTCGGCGTGAGCTTCACGGTACGACCCTACGAACAATGTTCTGGACTTGCTAGTCCAAAATGGGGCTCGTAGCGTCTCTCGCTTGACTCAGCGGTGAACGTCCGCGAGCGGCGGCGCGCCGAGACCTTCGGCGAGCTCGTCCTTGTCCAGCGCGTAGGTCTTGCCTCCAAGCCCTGCGCCATGACTGATCGCGGCGGCAATGTTCCTGCGGAGCGCCGTCACACACCGGCCGGACCTGGACGTCGCCCGGAAGTGGTGCGTGACAGCCAGATCTCAGCCGGCCGTCGGCTCACTGGATCTATGCGTGCATTCTGGCGAGGCCCGCGTCAGTGTCCCTCGCGCCGGTGACACCGGCTCGAGCGACGGCTCCGTTCAGCTCTGCGAGCATGTCCGCGCTCAGCACGAGGTCCGCAGCGGCCGCGTTCTCCGCCAGCCGGCGACGGTGGCGGGTGCCGGGAATTGGAACAGCTCCCATTGCCTGGACCCAGGCGATGGCAGCCTGCCCGGGGGTGGCACCGAGCCGGGCCGCGATCTCACGTACCCGTTCCACGACCTCGAGGTTCGCGGCGATGGCGTCCGGTTGGAACCGCGGCAGTCCGCGGCGTGCGTCGCCGTCGGCCAGGTCGGAGATCCGTGTGATCTGACCGGTGAGAAATCCCCTGCCGAGGGGTGAGAACGCAACGAGGCCGATTCCGAGCTCGTCCAAGGTGTCTTGAACTCCGTTGTGCAGCACATCGGGGGTGAAGAGCGAGAGCTCGGACTGGACGGCGGTCAGGGGATGTACCGCATGCGCTCGTCGGATGGTCTCCGAGGAGACCTCCGACAGGCCGATGTGTCGCACCAAGCCATCCTTGACCAGCTCGGCCATGCCTCCGACGGTCTCCTCGATGGGGACCGCAGGGTCTACGCGGTGTAGGTAGTAGAGGTCGATGACGTCGGTGCCGAGGTGGCGCAGGGACCGCTCTGCTGCGCGGCGCGCGTATTCGGGTCGTCCGTTGAGACCGTGGGGGTGCCCCTCGTCGTCGAACTCGGTGGCGAACTTGGTGGCGATGATGGCTTCTGACCTGCGGGACCCCAGGGCCCGACCGATGACCTCCTCGTTACGGAACGGACCGTAGGCCTCAGCCGTGTCGATCAGTGTGATGCCCAGATCGAGCGCTCCGCGGATGGTCGCCGCGGCCTCGTTCTGGTCGGACGGGCCGTAGAAGGCGCTCATCCCCATCGCACCCAAGCCCTGCACGGGGACCGTAAGGGCGTTGCCCAGGGTTCGCGTCTTCAACGGTTGCTCCTGTCCTGTTCGATCATGGCAAGGAAGCGGTGCAGCTGGCGCGGCATGTCCCCGGGTTTGCGTGCTGTCAGGAACTGGCCGTCCTCGACCGTGCTCTCGTCGACGTAGATGCCGCCGGCCTGGCTGATCTCGGGCGCCACGTCGCGCCATGCCGTCATCCGGCGCCCCTGGGCCAGGCCGGCGCTGATCAGGACCTGCGGACCGTGGCACAGCGCGCCTACCGGGCGTCCCGTCTGGGCGAACGATCGGACGAAGGAGAGTGCCTGCGGGTCCTGGCGAAGTGCCGCGGGTGCGAGGCCGCCGGGGATGAAGAGGGCGTCATAGTCGCCGGCGTGGGCGCCTTCGATCGGGCTGGTGCCGGTGCGCAGTGGCAGGCCGCGGTATCCGGTGAACCCCTGGCCGTCGGCGGTGAGTACGTCGACGTCATAGCCCTGTTCGGTGAACCGGTAGTAGGGGTAGAAGAACTCGGTGTCCTCGACCTGGTCGCCGGTGAGGATGGCGATCCGGCCGGCGCTCGGGATGTCAGGGCGCAGCGCTGCGCGGTTGTCTTCGATGACGGCGGGGACCGTTGTGGTCTCCACGGCGCTCGGAACAGTCATCTCTTCGTAGCTTTCTGACCTGGGCAGCCCTTGGATCGGCTGCGACAGACGAGACAACGTTCGATCAGCGTCGAACTATTCCCTCGACGGCCACTGCGGCGAGAACGCCGTCGATCAGCCCTGGCCATCGGGCGTCCAGGTCCGTCCGTCGCAGCTCGACCGCGTGCTCCCTGCCTGTCACATGGGTCCGCGTCACCCCCGCCTCGCGGAGCGTCTTGAAATGGTGCGACAGCGTCGACTTGCTGACCTGCACGCCATATTCCGTCACGGTGCACGAGTGCGTCGCGCCGTCCGAGAGCCTCCGGAGGATGACCAGACGCACAGGGTCCGCGAGCGCCTTGAGCACGGCGACGAGGTCGAGCGTCTCCGCTGCCGGTTCCGGAAATCGATCACCTCCGGCGTTATAGTTCGTCATGTGTCGAACATACCTCGTCGGGTGAGTGCCCGGAAGTGCCGAGAGTTGCCGGAAGGTGCAGGCGCGAGCAGACGATGATCGGACGCGAGGACGAGCTGGCGGAGCTTCTCGGGGCACTGGACTCTCTTGGGCCAGGAGGTCAGGTGGTCGTCGTGGAGGGCGAGCCGGGCATCGGGAAGACGACGCTTGTCGACGGGCTCGCGTCGCTGGCGACAGAACGCGGTCTCCAGGTGATCCGTTGCGCGGGTAGTGAGGGTCAGCTCGACGTCGGGTTCGCCGCCGTACACGAGCTGCTGCACCCCTTGCTGGGCGCCGCGTCGAATCTCCCGGCACGTCATCGGCATGCGCTCCTGACCGCTTTCGGCGAGCTGGACGGGGGGCAGCCGGATCCGCTCCTGATCAACCTGGCGGCACTCGGCCTGCTCGAGGATGCAGCGAGCTCACGACCGCTGGTGGTGGTCGTCGAGGACCTGCACTGGGTCGACCGGTCGAGCATCGTCGTACTGGACTTCGTGGCGCGCCGGCTGGGCAACGCGCCCATCTTGATGGTGGCGACCCTGCGGCCCGCGGTCGGGGGCCTTACGACTCTCCCGTCCGCCGGCTCGGCCCTCCGGCTGGAACCGCTCGATGACGCGCGGGCCGCAGATCTGGTTGCCCACTTCCGCCCTCTCCTCCCGGACCGGCTGCGTGAGCGGGTCGTCGCCGAGGCCGCCGGCAACCCGCTGGCAATCCGGGAGTTCTCCACCGTCCTGGCGGGCAAGGACGCGGACCGGATTCTGCTGCCTGCGCGCCTGCCGACCAGCCGCCGCCTCGAGCAGTCGTTCCTCGGGGACTTCGCCTCCCTGCCCGACGCCAGTCGTCAGTTGCTGCTTCTCGCGTCGGCAGACGATGCCCGGGCCTCGCTGCCCGAGCTGCTGCTCGCCGGCCGGGATCTGGGCATCACCGTGGACGACCTGGGCCCGATCGAGCACAGCAGGCTCGTCAGCGTTCATCGCGACCATGTGGTCTTCGGGCACCCGCTGGTGCGTTCCGCCGTCTACGGTGCGGCCTCGACCAGCGAGCGGGCCGCCGCTCACCGTCGGCTCGCGGCCGTCTCCGGTGACCCGGTTCGGGCGGTGTCGCACCGTGCCGCGGCAACCCTGACGAAGGACGAGGCAGTCGCCGCCGAGCTGGCGGCCATGGCCGACACTGCGCGGCTGCGCGGAGCGCTTCCCGAGGCGGTCGCTGCCCTGCGCCGCGCGGCAGTGCTCTCGCCTGCACCGGCCGATCGCATCCACCGCCTGGCGGTCGCGGCAGAGTACGCACGGGAGGCAGGCGCAGCGGCAGAGGCCCGAGACATCCTGGACGAGATCCTGCCCGTCGCCGAGTCCGCGGCCGACATCAATCTCCTGGTCACCACCGAGACCATGCTCGCCATGACCGACGGCATGCCTGCGCGCGGCCTGGACGAGCTGCTGGTGGTCGCCGCCGGTCTCCAGGCGCCGTCCCGGGCCGAGACCCTGATGCTGCGCACCCGCGCTCTGGGGTCGGTCGTGGCCCGCGCCTGGACGATGGGGGCCGACGACGAGCTGGTCGAACGGATCCGTGAGAGCGCCCGGCAGCTGGTGGCCGCCGAGGACGGCTTGTTGCAACGCATCGTGCTCACGCTGGCCGATCCGGTGTCCCAGGCACCGACGATCCGACCGCAGCTCGCGCAGGTCTACGACGGGATCAAGGAGGCAGCCCTGGTCGACGGCAGGGAGCGCGATCCGGGCACCAGTCAGTACCTGGCCTTCATGCAGCGGGTCGCGGAGAGCGTGCACGACCTGGTCACCGCCCGGCGGGCGGCGGACGACTACCTGACCTTCAACCAGGATGCGGGCACGGCCTCCGACGAGGCGACAGCGCTCCAGGCACGCTCGATGATCCTGCTGCTCGCCGGCGAGCTCGCCGGAGCCCTGGCCGACTGCGAGCAGTCGATCCGGCTCAGCGAGATGACCGGCTCGCCGCGGACCGCCGCGGCATCAGCAGCGGTGGCGGCCCTCGTGCACGCACTACGTGGCGCGTCCACCGAAGCGCTGCACCGGGTGCGGGACGCCGACGAGCTGAGCGGGCGCCACGAGCACGCGCTCATCAGCACCCGCGCGCGCTGGGCGGCCGGTCTCGTCGCGATGGGCGAGGGCCGCTACTCCGATGCGTGGCTGGAGCTGAGCAGAGTCTCCAGCCATCCGTCGACGGCGTTGTGGGCTCTCGCCGACCGGGTGGAGGCGGGGGTTCGCACCGGCAGGACCGATGCAGTCCGCGTGCTCGTCGCGCAGGCCGAGGAACAGGCCGAAGCGCTCGGTGCGCCGTTCGTCTGGGCGATCGTGCACAGAGCCCGGGCCATCCTTGCCGAGGGCACTGACGCCGAGGAGCACTATCTGCGGTCGATCGAGGAGGCCCGCCGTGCGCAGGCTCCCTTCGAGGCGGCGCGGTCGCAGCTTGCTCTCGGCGAGTGGTTACGCCGTCGCCGTCGCATCGTCGACGCACGCGTACACCTGAAGGCGGCGCTGAGCGAGTTCGAACAAGTCGGTGCCGTCGGGCTCGTCGACCGGACTGCGGCGGAGCTCCGGGCCGCCGGAAGCAAACGGGCACCTTCGCCAGCGTCGAAGAACGCGCCGGACGTGGCCGGCAATCTGACACCGCAGGAGCTGCAGATCGCACAGCTCGCGGCGTCAGGGCTGTCCAACAAAGAGATCGCCGACCAGGTCTACCTGTCGCATCGCACAGTCGGAGCCCACCTCTACCGAGCCTTCCCGAAGCTGGGTGTCACCACCCGGGCACAGCTCGCCTACCTGTTTCGACCGGACGCCGCCCACGAGACCGCCTAGGCCCCTACGGTCAACGCACAGTCGAACGTGGCGTCGCGCGTAGGGCAGGGACCTGAGGCTGGCGAACGCCTACAGGCTGCCGACGCCGTCCTGCACCGATCTGCCCCAGGCCGCGCCCTCGTCGTGCGTTCCGGCGAAGTCTGGGTCCACGTAGATATGGAGCCGCTTGATGAAGTCACCCTGGAACTCGAACACGTTGCAGAACAGTCCGAAGGAAGTGACACCATCAGGGAAGTCCACGCCCGAACGCGTCGTTCCGTTTTCCGCGCCCTCAACGACCACGTAGTTTCCGGATGACAGCACGGTGAAGCCCTCGATCTCGTGCTGGAGTGTCGCAATTCCCAGGTTGAGGCCCTGCGCGAACGCTCCGATCTGCGCCCTCCCACGAGCGAACCCGAACTTGGGGTAGAACATCTGAGCGTCCTGCGTGAAGAGGTCGATGACCGTGGGGTCGCCCGCGTCCACCCTGCGGAAGTAGTCGATGGCGATTTCTTCGCGACGCTTTCCGGTATCGCCGATAGTGGACACTTGTGCTCCTTGTGGGTGGATGGTGCATGGTCTTGACTGACGCGTCCATAACTCTGGTCGCGCTCCCGACATTCCAGTCGCGCGGCCATGGATGTCACTCGGTGGCGAGCACTCGTACCGGGTCCTGCCGCAGGCGCACGACGGCCGGGATCACGGTCGCGGCCAGCACGAGCAGCAGACCGCCGGCGCCCGTGACGACGACCGCGGAGATCCCCGTGGTGGCGGCGCCCAGCGTCTGCCAGCCGAGTGCCGATGCGCCGGCCAGCGCCCCGCACGTGACGGCTGCGACGCCCAGCAGCGCCGCGGTGCCGACCTGGATGACCGCTTCCAAGGCCGCTGACGCCACCACCGTCCCGGGGGTGCTGCCGGCGGCCTCCAGCAGGGCGGCGTCCCGCGTGCGCGCCCTGCCCGACATGGCGACCGTCGCCGCGGCCCCCACGGCGGCCAGCAGCAGCGGACCACCCAGCAGCAGCACGACGAACTGCGCCGGGAGCCCGGTCGCCGGCGCGCCCGTCTGCGCGGCCTCGACCGAGGCGACCATGCCGTGCGCCGTGTACAGGCCACCGGTGAGTGCGATCGTCACCACAAGAGGGTTGATCGCGGCAGTGCTGCGGTCCAGGGCTGCGAAGGCGACGTTCCTGGCCAGGTACCAGGCCACGGACGCTCGTGCGGGGACCAGCCCGGTCCAGGCCCGAGTCAGGGGCGCGGTCACGAGCGGCGACCCGGCCACGAACAGCCCCGCGACCATGGGCGGAATCAGTGACAGCGAGGTCTCCAGGTCGGCGACATCGCGGCCGAACAGCCCCAGCGCCATCGAGGTCACCACGGTCAGGAGCCCTGCGCTCAGCACCCAGCGCGACCATGTCATCCTCAGGCGGGGAACCGCTGCCTCACGCAGCAGCTCGAGGCCGGTCACGCGCCCAGCCCTGCGCGCTGCCCGCGAGCCACCGGCGAGCAGCAGCAGGACGACCACGAAGACGCTCGCGAAGGTGCCGACCGCTCCCAGCCGCAGCTGCACGCGGCCCAACCCCGAGGAGCCCGCGAACACGTAGTCGGCGAAGGGCTGCAGCAACGGCGCCGCAGCCAGGCAGCCGGCCAACGCCCCGACCAGCCCGACGGCCGCCAGCTGCGCGAGTACGACGGTCCTGATCGCGCCGGGCCCGAAGCCCACCAGCTGCCACAGCGCGTAGTCACGCTCGTGCAGCGCCACGGTCAGGCCGGCTACCGAGCTGAGCACGACGACAGCCGCGACCGAGGTGAAGACCAGCAAGGAACCGCTGATCCCGTACAGGGCCAGTGCGGTGTTACCCGTTGCACGGTAGGCGGCGTCCGCAGTGCTCGCGCTCACGGCGACGGAAGCCGCGCCGGCGGCGGCGACCATGGCGAGCCCCAGCCAGATGCGCGCGTTGAACACCAGGTCCCGGGTCAGGAGGCGAAACACGTTCAGACCTTCTCTCGGTCGGTGATCCCGGCGAAGACTTCGTCCGGGGTCGGTCGGACGAGCTCCCTGAAGACCAGCCCGTCACGGAGTACCAGGACCCGGTCGGCGCGGGCGGCGGCGGTGACGTCGTGCGTGACGAGCACCACCGAACGAGCGCCGGATGCCGTCTCGCGGAGCAGGTCGAGCACCTCGACGCCGGCAGCCGTGTCCAGCGCACCGGTCGGCTCGTCGGCGAAGACAAGCTCCGGGCCGGTGGCGAGCACCCGGGCGATGGCGACCCTCTGCTGCTGTCCTCCGGACAGTGCCGACGGCCGGTGACCGCCACGGTCGGCGAGACCGACTTGAGCCAGGGCCCGGTCCACGTCAGTGGCGCTGAGGCTCCGGCGGGCGAGCCGTGCCGGCAGGGCGACGTTCTCGTGCGCGGTCAGGGCGGGGATCAGGTTGTACGCCTGGAAGACGAAGCCAACACGTCCCCTGCGCAGGCGGGCGAGCTGGCCACGCCGCAACGTCGACAGGTCCCGCCCCAGGAGCCGGACCGTGCCCGACGTCACCGGGTGCAGCCCGGACAGGCAGTACAGCAAGGTCGACTTGCCCGAACCGCTGGGACCGACGATCGACACCATCTCCCCCGGCTCCACGCGGAGCGAGACGCCTCGGAGCGCCTTCACCGGTGGGCCGTCGGTAGGACCCGAGAACGTCGCGGTCAGATCATGGGCGTCGAGCAGCGGGGTCATCGTCTCGCATTCACGGTTCGGTCAGCCCGAACATAGGAACCCGCCGCACGGGGCCGTGCGGCTGACCTCATCGTCGTCGCGCTCCGATGACCGAACATCAGTCAAATGACTGGTCAGTGACCGGTAACGCCTCTCACGACCGGCTCGGTACTTCCGGCATCGATGCCCCTGAGACCTCTCACCCGCGACGGGCCGCTCCCGCGAGCGCGTCGCGCAGCTGGCCCCGAGCGGTGATGCCCAGCTTGGGGTAGATCCGGTAGAGGTGGTCCCCGACGGTGCGGTGCGACAGGTAGAGCTGGTCGGCGATCTCCTTGTTCGTGAGACCGCGCGCGGCCAGTCGCGCAACTTGCAGCTCCTGCGGGGTGAGCAGCCCGGTCGGGTCCGGCCCACCCCCTGCGCGCACGGGCGCGACTCCGGCGGCACGCAGCTCAGAGGCTGCCCGCTCCGCCCACGGTCGTGCACCCGCCGTGTCCAGCAGATGCAGCGCTTCGCCGAGCTGTTCGCGGGCGGGCAGGGAACGACGCTGCCTGCGCAGCCACCCGCCGTACAGCAGCCTGGTACGAGCCAGCTCCAGAGGCGTCCCGGCAGCCTGGCCCTTGGCGACCGCCTCCTGGAAGTGCTCTCCGGCCGCGGGGCCGTCGGACAGCAACGCTCGGCTACGCGCCACCAGCATCTCGAGGTGCTCCGAACCGAACGCCGCAGCCGCCTCCCCCGCGGCGTCCACTGCGGCGGCCACCGCGTCCGTCTGCCCCACCCGTACGGCGGCCTCAGTGAGGTCGCCCAGCGCCCAGAGCGCCGTCGTCGGGTGGACGGACACGTGGCTCAGCTCCGCCCAGGCATCCGCGTACCGCTGTTCTGCCAGTGCGATCACTCCGCCGGCCCACGCCTGGTCCGCCGTCACCAGGGCGAGCGGCGCTCGCGCCGAGAGCTCCCGGCTACGGGCGAGCGCTGTGGACGCGCGCACCAGGTCGCCGCGCCAGGCCCAGACCCGGGCGGCGACCGCGGCGGTCGCAGCGGTACTGACAGGCAGCCCCATCTCCTCGAACATCCGAAGCGCATGCTCGGCATCGTCCGACGCCGGCACCAACCGACCCAGCATCAGACCGGTGTTGGCACGCCCACGCAGCGCTTGGCACTCGTCATTGGGAAACCCGGTCCGGCGCGCCAGATCCGCGGTACTGGACCAGATCCGGTAGGCCATGGACAGGTCCTGCAACGACTCTGCAGTGAGCGCAAGGATCTGCTGGCCCAAGAGGTCCTCAGACATCACGGTGGCCAGCCGGCCCAGCTGCGGCCGCTCCTCCCCAGCCCTGCCGACGGGGTCCAGCAGCGCAAGCCCCATGTGCTGGACCGGGTCCCAGCGACCCAGATCGATCGCGACGAGCTCCGCCTCGACGGCGCGCCGCTCGGACTCCGGCAGCGCCTTGCCGAAGCACTCGATCGCGGCACCCCACAGAACGGCGACCCGCTCCTCAGGGTGTCCTTCACCGTCAGGACCGGCGAGGCGGCGCGCCAGCGCGATCAGGTCGCTCGGGCTGGGCCCTGGCGTGCCCGCGGTGTTGCTGAGCAGCAACCGCGTCGTCGCGAGCTCTACGAGCACCTTCGCGTCGGTGGCCAGAGGAAACGCCTCGTCGATCAGCTCCCCCGCAACCGCGGTCGCCCCCGCGCGACGAGCGATCTCCGCCCCCGCCGCCAGTCTGCGGGCACGCTCGACCGGTTCCGGGGACAAGGCAGCTGCTCGGTGCAGAGCGGCCACAGCCTCCGGCTGCCCCCCTCGTTGCCGGGCGGCCTCGGCCGCGTGCTCGAGAGCGGCAGCCACCTCTTCGTCACGCTCGTAGGTCGCCGCCGCCCGATGCCAGGCCGCCCTGCTCAGGTCTGCCGTCACGGTGGCCAGTGCGCGGTGCACCTCGGCACGCTCGGCCGTGGTGGCCGCGCCGTAGACCGCCGAGCGCACCAACGGATGCCGGAAGGTCAGCCGATCGCCGGCGACCGACACCAGTCCCGCTCGTTCGACCGCGTCCAGGTCGGCCTCCGCGAGGCCCAGCATGCGTCCCGCCGCGAACAGCTCGCTGACCGCGGCGTCGTGGGCGGTCGCGGCGAGAAGGAGCATGCGGCCGCTGGCTCGCGGCAGCATCGCGGCCGTACCGAGGAAGGCCTGCTCCAGACGCCTGGTGGTCGGGAGCAAGCCGGGCGGCTGGAGCCGGGTGTCGTCGCCTGGGGCGCTGACCGACGACGCGAACTCCTTCAGCGCCAGCGGATTGCCGCCTGCCTCGGCCAGCACACGGCGTCGCGCCTGCGCGCTCAAGCGCACCGGCAACGCGTCAAGCAGTTCGCCGGCCTCCTCGGGGCCCAGCGGAACGAGTGGGATGCGGGTCACCGACAGCCCGGACAACGGTTCTTCGTGGATGTCCAGGTCGTCCACTCCGGTGCGGACGCTGATCAGGAGCAGGATGGGCGCGTTGGAGAGTCTGCGTGCTACGAAGGTCAAGGTCTCGACGGTGGACCTGTCGAGCCACTGCAGGTCCTCCACGACGATGAGCAGCCGTCGTGTCGAGGCCACCTCCTCCAGCAGACCGAGGACTGCCAGGTTGATCAGCAGCCGTTCAGGAGCGGGGCCCTCGGCCAGGCCGAACGCGGTGGACAGAGCGGCTCGCTGGCGTGCGGGCAGCGAGTCGACCAGCCCGAGCACCGGGTGCAGCAGTTCGTGCAGGCCGGCGAACCCGACCACCGTCTCGCTCTGGACCCCGGTGCACCGCAGCTCGCGGTAGCCGGCGTCAACGGCACGTTCCGCAGCCGCTTCGACCAGCGCCGTCTTGCCGATTCCCGCGTCGCCCTGCACGACGACCGCCCTGCCGCTGCCAGCAACCTGTGTGATCAGGCCGACCAAAGTGTTCAGTTCCTGGGACCGCCCGATCATGGCTGCCCTCCTTGCTGGGCCCGGCGGGCCGTTCTGATACCGACGACGGACGGACAGGGACCGTCATCTGACTGATGCATTCGATGGACACTGCGCTGAGGCTGGTCTGGCACGCGATCGAGCGTGTGAAGACCGAAAGGAACCATCCCATGACCGAGCCCATCAAGCCCGTGCTCGAAGCGCCGGCACAGGTGTTCAGCGACGCCAACGCCAACCCGCCGTTCCTCTACCAGCTCTCGCCGGAAGAGGGTCGCAAGATCGTCGACAGTGTACAGAGCGACCCGCCGCCGGTCCTTCTTGACGCCGACGTCACCGACCTGACCGTCGAGGGCGGCCCGACGGGATCCGTGCGGGTCCGGATCGTGCGCCCGGCCGGCACCACCGGCGTCCTGCCGGTGATCCTGTACGTGCACGGCCTCGGCTGGGTCTTCGGCGGCCCGCAGACGCACGACCGGCTGGTCCGCGAGCTCGCCGTCGGTGCACAGGCCGCCGTGGTCTTCCCCGACTACGATCTCGCCCCTGAGCACCAGTACCCGACGCAGATCGAGCAGGTCTACACCGTCGCGGACTGGATCGCGGCGAACGGCTCCGAGCAGAACCTGGACACCAGCCGCGTCGCGATCGCCGGGGACTCCGTCGGCGGCAACATGGCCGCCGTCACCACCATCCTCGCGAAGCAGCGCGGGGGCATCACCTTCGCCGGACAGCTGCTGTACTACCCGGTCACCGACGCCAACTTCGAGACCGGCTCGTACCACCAGTTCGCCGAGGGCTACTTCCTCCCCCGCGCGGGCATGCAGTGGTTCTGGGACCAGTACACCACCGACCCGGCCAAGCGGGCGGAGATCACCGCCTCCCCCCTGCGCGCCACCCTCGACGACCTGACCGGGCTGCCGAAGGCGCTGGTCATCGTCGGCGAGGCCGACGTGCTGCGCGACGAGGGCGAGGCCTACGCCGCGAAGCTGCGCCAGGCAGGCGTGCACGTCACCGCCGTGCGCTACGCCGGCATCGTGCACGACTTCGTCGGCCTCAACCCGCTGCGCGAGACCTATGCCGCCGAGGCCGCCATCAAGCAGGGCATCGCCTTCCTGCGCGACGTCCTCGGAACGGACTGACCGACATGGCGGACGAGTCCGAGCTGCTGGAACGGATGATCCAGCAGGTGTTCAACGAGCCCGACCCAGCGCGTCGGGCAGAGGTGATCGCCGAGCTGTTCACCGAGGACGTCGTCTTCGCCGATGGTGAGCGGACGGTACGCGGACGGGACGACCTGGCCGCCACCGTGACCCGGCTGCTCGACGAGGCTCCCGGCCTCGCGTTCACCCACACCGGGCCGTTCCGTGGTACGGGCGACCTCGGGATGCGGCCATGGGCCCTCGCGCCCGCCGGCGGCGAGCCGGTCGCACGCGGTCTGGACGTCGTGCTGCTCGAGGAGAACCGCATCGGGCGACTCTGGACCCTGCTAGAAGGCTGACCCGACAGGCGCTCGTCACGGGAGTCGAAGCGTCGGCCCCCGGGTTGCGTCGTCGTTGCGTCAGCCTGATCCACCCGCAGCAGGGCGGGCATGCTCCCGCCCTGCTGCCTGATGTCTCGCACCAAGAGGAGTCGCATGACTGACATCAACACCGAGGTGCCACCGAGCGGAAACGGTTGCGTCGAGTGCGACGAGACCGGCTCATGGTGGGTGCATCTCAGACGATGCACCGCATGCGGTCACGTGGGCTGTTGTGACGACTCGTTGCACCGCCACGCGAGCGCCCACGCCCAGGAGACCGGTCACGCGGTCATCCAGAGCTTCGAACCCGGGGAGGACTGGTTCTGGGACTACCAGGTCGAGCGATTCGCCGACGGTCCGGTCCTGGCCCCACCGCATAGCCATCCCGATGACCAGCCAGCGCCTGGACCGGCAGATCGGCTCCCGGCCGACTGGCTGCTGATTCTTGAGACGCGCGACAGCGACTGACGCTGTCTCGACAACGACCGCAATGCAGGAGACGGAGAAAATCATGGCAACGATCAGCATCATCGGAGCAGGAAACGTCGGGGCACAAGTCGCGAGAGCTTCGATACGCACCGGAAAGAGCGTCGTCCTGGCGAACTCGCGTCACGGTGAGGGCCTCGACGGGCTCGTCGCCGAGCTCGGAGAGCGCGCAATCGTGGCAGCGTCAGTCGCGGACGCCGTCAAAGACGCAGACATCGTGGTTGTCGCTCTGCCGATCAACGCGTACGCCGCGCTTCCCGCGGACGCTTTCGTCGGCAAGGTCGTGATCGACACGGGGAACTACTACCCCGCGTGGAACGGCAACATCCCGGAGCTCGACGACGAGCGCACGACGACGTCCGAGCTCCTCCAAGCCGCCCTGCCGGGCGCATCGGTGGTCAAGGCACTCAACAACCTGTCGGCCGCCGACCTCACCACGGACGGCAGCCCGGCCGGGTCCAGCGACCGCAGGGCCCTGGCGATCGCGGGGGACGACCTCGACGCCAAGGTTGTCGTCCGCGAACTCATCGACAGCTTCGGCTTCGACGTCGTCGACGTCGGTCCGCTCGCCGAAGGGTGGCGCTTCCAACGCGACCTGCCCGCTTACGGGGTGCGGCGCAACGCCACGCAGATGCGCGAGGCACTCGCGAAAGCCACCCGCTACCGTGACCAGGCCAAGCCTGCGGTCTCGAGCGAGAGCCGCTGACAACAGCGCGTTTGCGTCTCTCCCTGAACGACCAGGCGGTAACGTCAACCCTGGAAGACAAGGAAGATCCGTCACCGCTCCAGAACGCTTGGGCTGGGTGTCCCAGCCCAAGCTCCGGGGCGCCCGTCTGCTGGGATCCGTGGAACCCGAACATGCCCAGCTTCTTCAGGGTAGGCGTAGCAGCGCGGAGTCGTGCCGGTTACCGCCGATGCCGCCGCCGGTCAGCAGGGACCGCTTGACGCCCCAGCTCGCGGCGGTCTACCCGGGGCGGGTCGGTGCCACGCCGCACCCTACCCGTGCGACCTCTTAGCCGGGTGTCCGTCGCGCTCGCTACTCTGAGCGACGCTCTGGGCCTGGCCGGCGTGGAAGTCACTCACCCATTCCCAGCCAGGCTTGGCGGCGGGGCCGATGCGCGGGTCGCTGGGATCACGGCCGTCGCGCAATGCGTGTATATACGCGTGATCCAGTTCGACCCGTGAGCGCACCTGGCCGGCCCTGCCGATGGAGCCGTGACCCGGAACGACGGCATCCACGTGGTCCGCCGTGGCCTCGAGCATCCGCAGTGATGCCTACCCCGGAAACCGTCCCCATCCAGGTAGCGGTTTGGGGAGTAGAGCACGCTGTTCGGTAAGACGCCGGCGTTGCTGGTCCCGGTCCCGTCAGAGAGTCCCGTTACTTTGTACGGCATGTCCGACCTTCTGGCCCAGGCCGCCACCATCGCGAACAAGCATCTCGATCCGCGGTCCGCAGCGACGTGGCTCGACCTGGTTCGCCCGGCCGTCGCGCTGGACGAGGCAAGCCCTGGCGAAGTCGTCGTCGCCCGCCTGGGTGGGCAACCACACCTGCCGGCTGGGACGCCCTGGCCCGTGTGGCACGGTGTCGGACCGCTGTCGTTCGTCGGTGAGGTGGACCTGGCGGCCCTCTCGGCCACAGGCCACGATCCAGGTGTCTCGCTACCGGCGACGGGGCGGCTGGCGTTCTTCGTCCTGGACGATCCGGACGACGACGGCTTCGCCGACGCCGCCCACCTGGACAGCTTCCACGTTCTGTACGTGTCCACCGATGGGCTTCCCGTCACCGCCGCACCCGCGGGCACCCGGACCTACGCAGAGCGGGAACTGACCGGGCGGCCCACTCTCACCGCGCCGGACGCCTTCCACCCCATCCTGCCAGTCACTTTCGGCGTGGACGCCGACGCGGACTACCGGGCGTGGCTCGACCATCCCGTCAACAGCGCAGACTTTGTCGACGCCATGGAGCGGCTGCGTGGGCACTTGCCTCGCCACCAGGTCGGCGGGTGGGCCATCGCAGTCCAAGGACCTGTGGAACTCGAAGCCGCTCACGACGAGGTTCGACGTCGACGCTCGGCAGACAGCGGCCTGACCGGCCCGCACCGCCCTGGTCAGGACACGATCGCCGCAGAGACCGACCAATGGGTGCTGGTGTTCCAAGTCGACTCGGACAACGACCTCATGTGGGGCGACGCCGGAACCCTCTACTGGCTCGCCCGCCCCGAAGACCTCGCCCGCGGCGACTTCACCAACATCCGCTTCGTCATGCAGTGCTGCTGAGACGCCTCTCACCCGCCCGGTAAGAACAGTGGGGCTTTCGACAGCACCGGGTTCTCGCCTGGTGGAGGTCGCCCTTGCTGCCCCGACGGCGCCCATCTGCCGCGGAACATCTGTTCCGCAGGAAGCCACCGTTGCCGCTCGCGAGGCGCGTTCCGAATCCGTGCCGTCCGGCCGCATTGGACGGTAAGAACGGCTTGATACTGCCGTTCCCGGGCTACATGGCCCATGTGTGCCGCGTCGACCCGACAGTGGGCAACCGTGGGCATCGGTGGGTACTGCAAATGTGTCATTTCGCGTGCCATGCAGGCCCTGAGGCGGGCAGCTGTGTCACGAACCGTGTCAGCCAACAGCCTCCGGCAGACGACCTCGGAGGCTTGTCCGAGTGGTTCGACGAGCGGTGAAGTGCTCTCTCGCGCGATGACCCTGACGACGTCAGGTGGCGTTCCGACGGCGGCGCGCGCAGCGCGCTGAGGTGGTCGTCGGCAGAGGCGGTGTGACCTGGCCGCGACTGCGGGCGTTTCTTGTTCCTCGACTCAGCACCCAATGGAAAGCACACCCAACCACTGGTTGCCCACGATCCTACCGACGCAGAGACAATCTGCTGGCTCGGCCGCTACGGCGAGAAGACAGCCGTCGACGACCTGTCCTTCTCCGTCCGACCCGGGCTGTCACCGGGTTCCTCGGGCCGAACGGCGCCGGGAAGTCGGGCCGAGTTCAGCAGGTGGCGAGCAGGCGGTCCGGCCCGTGCGTGCCGAGCTTCAGGGTCTCAGCTGGCACCCGCTCGGCCACGCCGTGGAGATGCCCGCGAGGTCGAGGTCGTTCGTGACCCAAGGCGGAGCAGTTCGAGCGCGATTGCGGGAAGCTCAGTAGACCTGGGGTATGCGGGTCCGCTGGGTGGCGCGATCCTGCTCGTTGGCCGGGAGACCAGCGGCCTGGCCGACCGCCTGCCCCTGGGCTCGGAGCCGCTTCTCGAGCGCGATCTGCTCGCGGAGCTCATCCTCGGTGGGCCAGAGGCCGATCCCGAGGATGAGGAGGAACGTGACGATGCTGACCGCCATCACGAGCGGCACGAGCAACTGCATGGTCGACGCACCCGCGGGCACGGTGTCGACCGGATTGACCACCGAGACACCGGCCATGCCGGTGTAGTGCATACCGGTCACCGCGATCCCCATGACCAGTGTCGCGACGATGGTCGCGAGCGTGCCGCGGATGTGGACCGTGCACCACAGCGCCGCGGTGGCGGCCACGACCGCGATGACGACCGAGGCGATGACGTAGGTCGGGGCGTAGGCGATCTGCGCCGACATCTCCATGGCCGCCATGCCCATGTAGTGCATGGCAGCCACTCCGACACCCGCCAGGACGCCGCCGAGCACCAAGGCGGGCAGCTTGCGCTTGCCCAGCTCGGTGATGAACAGGCCCGTACCGACCATCACGATGGCGACGGCGGCGCTGAGCAGCGTCTGCGGGATGTCGTAGCGAATCTCGACGCCGGAGGCGGAGAAACCGAGCATGGCGACGAAGTGCATCACCCAGATCCCGGTACCACCCAGGGCGATAGCTCCCAGGACGAGCCAGACCGCTCGCGCGACGGGGGTGGCGGCACGTGCCCGCGAGGTGCACGCGAGGCCCGTCGCCGCGCCGGTGCACGAGATGGCGTACGCCAGGACGGGGGTCAGGAACCCGAAGGTGAAGTGGTCGATTGCGGGCATGACGAACGAGGCCTCTCACTGATAAGGCTCGCGCGCTTCTTGCGCGAATGCCGGAAACCTCCCGGCCGGGTGAAACCTAGCAGCCCTAGGTTGCTCGCCCGCGAACAAAGCAGGTCCAACGGGGCCACATCCCTGCACACCACGGCCGAGCCCCGCCCAAGTCGCCCCGCCGGCAACGGCCCCTTTCGCGCTCGTATCAACCGATCAGCACCATGGCACCCGCCGCCGCGAGGTGCAGCAGCGGATCCGCGGTGCTCCTCAGCCGCGGTCCGGCGAGGTAGAGCCGGGCCTCGGCCTCACGGGGTGGTGGTCCGATGATCGTGCCGTCGATCACTCGGTCCGGCCCGGCAAGAAGAGAACTAGGCACCGTCAGAAGGTGACCCACGAGCCCACCTAGTCGCTAGATTCCAGCCACCGGTCCGAGGAGTCCTCCACCTTCACGCAGCAGGCGACCCCACCGCCTCTGTCGATGGTGGTCCGCCATGACAATGCCCCGTCTTCCGTGCCTTCCGTACCCTGCGGCGAGCGTGACCCCGATTCCGGGGAAGGGGTAGACGTGGCCCTGGTGGAATCTCGGTCGAACAGGTCGCGTTCTGGAGCAGATAGGAAGACTTGGCCGACCTCCCGTTCTACGGTGGATCTCATGGAGGACAGCGAATCCAGCGAGCCCCGCGATGACGCAGGAAGCCCGCCCCACCGGCGCTGGAACTGGGGTGCCGGCGTCGGGCTCGCTATCGGCGTCGGCATTGCGTTCGGCATGGTCTTCGTCCCGTCGATGGGCATCTTCGGCATAGCGATCGGCATTGCGCTCGGAGCCGGTCTCGCACCGACCTTCGCGATGTCGATGGCCCGCCCCGGGGACACCGCCGGAGACCAGCGCGAGCACGACTGAAGAGGCTCGCCCGGCCGACAGTGAGTCGTTCGTCTGATCAGATGTGGCCTCGTGTGCCGGCAGGACGGCGTGCACGAGCCGTCCCGCGGGATGCTCGACCGCGCCCGGCCGGTCGCCAGCTGAAGTGCCCACCGCACTCGGGCCTGTACCGCACGACACGAAAGGCCGGCACAGATGGGTCTCGCCAGCCAGTCCTGCAGCCCCTCGCGCAGAGGAGTCCCCTGCGCGTGCAGCGGTGGATCCGCCCATACTTCAGGGCCCTGCCCGTCATGGCGCCGGCATCCATCGGATGGGCTGGCCGAGGAGCGCGCCGAGATACCAGCGCTCTGCGTCGGGATGGACGCTCGTGGCGGCCGGAGTCAGACCCGTGAGGAACTCGACGATGCTTCCGGTGTCGCGGGCTACCAGGATGCTGCCGCTCAGCGGGTCCTCCTCATTGACGAAGAGGTCGCTGGGCAGGCGGATGAGGATCTCGCGTGAGATCGCGTAGGGCAGGACGAGGTTGTCCAGGGCAGCGTTGCGTTCGTAGATCGCCACCAGCATCCGTCCATCCGCGTCGCGATCGATGTTGTCGGGCGTTCCCGGGAGGTTCTCGTAGACGCTCCTGGTGGCGCCGGTGGCGAGGTCGTACTCGAGCACCCGGTAGCGGTTCGACTCGGCCACCCACAGCGCCGAACCATCGGCGGTCAGCGCGACACCGTTGGGGAAGTAGACACGGTCCAGCAGAACCTCGCTGCGCCCCGTGCCGAGGTCGTACACGAGCAGGCGTCCGCTCGCGCGCCCGTCGATGGCATCCGGAAGCAGGTACGACGAGGACTCGTCGCCGAGGGTCGTGGTGTTGTAGCGGGAGCTGGAGTCGCTGAAGTACACGAGGCCGGTATCGCTGATATCGAGGTCGTTCGCGAAGAGGATCCGTTCCCCGGCGACCTCGTCGACGAGCGTCTCGACGCTGCCGTCGGGACTGATGGCCTGCAGGCCGACCCCGTGGTTGGCAACGATGAGCCGCCCGTCAGGGGCGAAGGCCAGCCCGAGCGGCCGGCCATCAGGCACGGCGAACCGGACGGGCGCGTCGCCTGTTGGGGTGTAGCGCCAGATCACGCCGTCCCGGTCGCCGGTGTACAGGTTCCCTTCGGCGTCTGTCGCGATGTCTTCCGGGCCAGGGATCACCTCCGCCGTGAGGTCCTCCACCTGGGCGCGCGTCGTGGCCTCTTCGGGCAGGTCGATCGCTCGGTCCGGTCGCCACGGCTCGGGGTCGAACCCCTCCACCGGCGCGGGAACGGTCAGAAGGAAGACCGCCAGCGCGACGAAGGGGACAGCGAGGACCACGACGATCGCGGTCGTCCACCCATGGACGCGGTGACGCGGGGAGCGGGCGCGGCTGCCTACCTGGTCGCGCCCGCGGCCGGCCGTGCCGCTGAGCCGTCGCCGTGTCGTCCTGCTCATCGGGAGTGCTCGCGGAGCCGACGGCGCAGGGTCACGACCGCGATCGCCGGGAGAACGACGAGACACACCATGTCGAACCAGAGGCCGACGTTGCCGGACGACGCCTCGAAGACGGCCGGCCGGGTGACGGTGAGCAGGACGCCGACGCCTTTTGTCAAGGTTGCGGCGAGGAGGATCGGTACGCGCACGTGGCGGTCGAAGCCTGCCCAGATGATCGCGGCTCCGAGCACGAGCTGAAGTGCGCCTCGATGCTGCAGCAGCGTGGTGACCACGGCGTCAGGGGACATCACTCCGTAGCCGGCGAGCTGCCCGGGTGAGACGAGTGCCAGCGCGGGCGTCATCGTCAGCAACCCGATGAGCCCCAGGGTGATCCGAAGGGGCCACGAGGGCGGCGTCGAGGTGGGTCCGGGCGACGAGAAGCGAGCAGGGATGGTCATGAGTTCCTCCAACCAGGGCGAGGACTCATGTGTAGCATAAATACATGTAGCGGCACTACATGTATCCCCACTTCTTTTCGGAAGTAGGATGGCCGCATGCGGATGGCGGAGTTGAGTGAGCGAAGCGGCGTACCCGCTCCCACGATCAGGTACTACCTGCGCGAAGGCCTCCTTCCTCCAGGGCGCCTGACCAGCCCCAACCAGGCCGCGTACGACGATTCGCACGTGCGCCGGCTACGCCTGGTGCGGGCGCTGCTCGAGGTCGGAGGGCTGTCGGTGGAGGGCGCCAAAGGCGTCATCTCGGCGATGGAGGCCAAGTCCGGGAACGAGTTCGGCGTGCTCGGGCAGGTGCAGTACGGCCTGTCCGCCGGCCGCAGCCCGTCCGTCGCCGATCTTCCGCCGGCGGCGCTCGAGCAGGTTGACGACCTCATCGCGCGGCGCGGATGGCGCGTACGCGACCACAATCCCGCGCGGGCATCCCTTGCTTCTGCCCTCGTGAGGCTGCAGGAGGTCGGCCGCGACGAGCTCCTCGCGGCGCTCGACTCGTACGCGGATGCCGCCGAGTCGTTGGCGCGCCGCGAGGTGGATGAGCTCCTCGCTCTGGACGGCGACGAGGTTCGCGCCGAGGCCGTCGTCGCGGCGACCGTGCTCGGCGACGCTGTCCTCTCAGCCCTGAGACGCCTCGCACAGGAGTCCGCCGTCGCGCAGCGGCTGGCACCTGACGAGAGCCACGAAGCCTCGACGTGAGAGCCCGCGGACGTGAGCCACGCTCTGATACGAGGCGGCGCCACATCGACTCGCGAGGCTGGGAGGGGTCCCGGTTCGGTGGTGGCAAGATGCGGGCCATGCGGAGGGATGGAGCGCCGACTCGTCCGAGCTGGATCCGATGGGTGGCGGGCGTTGCGGTCGGCGCCCTGCTCCTTGCCGGCTGCACGAGCGGTGGGGAGACCAGGTGGGGGGCGGGCGACGAGGACCCGAGCCAGACCTCCTCCACCGACGCCGGGCGGGCCCCGACCCAGTCACCCCTGCCCCAGGACGTCAGCGGTTACGCAGGCGACGTCCGGCGGCTCTGGTCGACTCCTGAGGTGAAGACGGAGAACTCGGTCAACACCATCTGGATCACGGGTACGACGGTCGCCACCGTCACGGCCGGCGGTGTGTCGGCCTACGCCCCGGACACCGGCGAAGAGCTGTGGCATCTGCAGTCCCCCGAGGGTGCCGGTGAGCCGTGCTGGTCGAGCACGACGCTGAACGGTGACGATATCGGTGCGGTGCTCTACACCTCGAGGGACGAGGGAACCTGCTCAATTGTGGCCGCCGTGCATGCAGGGATCGGCGAGGTGCTGTGGAGCCAGCCGCTGAGCGACCCGCACGGCCGCGCCATCGTCTCCGGTGTCAGTGCCGGCCTCGAGGCGATCACGGTCAGCCTTGGCGGGCGGGGTGGCTACTTCCGCTTCTCGGTCGACAGTGGCGAGCGGCTGCCCGCGCTGAAGGTACCGGCGGCCGAGACCTGCCGTCCGTACGGGTGGCAGCACTCGGCCCGGTTCAGCGTCGTGGTCACGAACTGCGAGGAGGTCGGCGCCTACGTCTTCGACACCGAGAGCGGCGACCTGTTGTTCTCGATCCCCGGCCCCGTACTCCTTGACGGCCTGGCGGTCGTGCCCGGAGAACGCCTGGCTCTCTGGCAGGACGAGACGCTGGTCGTCTTCGACGACGACGGCGAGGTCACCCAGGAGATCACGGTGCCGGATGGAAGGTCCGCCGGCACGCAGGCGGTCGTCACCGACTCGGCGGTGGTCGGCTTGAGCGGTTCTGAGCAGTCCACGCCGAGGTACCCCCACTATGCCGGCTGGGACCTGGAGACCGGCCAACAGCTGTGGAGAGCGATGCTGCCCGGTAGCGACTGGTATCCCAGCCTCTGGCACCGCCCGGGCGACGCGCAGATACTCGTGGAGTACCCCGCATGGGCCGACAACGGCGCAGGCGTCCGAGAGTACGACCAGCGCCTGGGATGGCTGGACCCGCGCGACGGCTCCCTGGTCGACGCGGGTGCTCTGCCCGAGACGGCCGATGTCATGACCTTTGACCTCGTGCCGGACGGCCAGGTGGTCTACGCGCTCACCAGGCCGGCTGAGAAGATGGGGCACGTCCACCTCGTGGCGTACGAACTACCCGGCTGATGGTCGCCGCCATCATCAGCGCGAGGACCACCGGGGCGTCCAGCGCCCGCTCGACCGGTGCGATGACACCGCCGCGGGCAGCTTGTAGCGTCGTGGCGCGTCCCTATCGTCGCGCCCATGGGCCGGACCGAGACCGTCGTCCGCACGATTTCCTGTCTCGCCTGATCGCCGCGGAGGTGGGCGTTCGGTCGTTCACTCCTCCGACGATCCTTTCGGAGTGACGCCAGGAACTTTGGAACCTTTGTAGGACATAGCCAGGTACGTCTGCACCGAGCGCGCCAACTTGTCACCCTGCCCGTCTTCGGGTGCTTGTGCGCTTCCAGCGCACCAAACGTGCGGCAGTTCAAGGTCTTGGCCATGGGTGGTCCCTCCCCACCCACCAGGTGTCGCCCGCACCCACCGCCCGCCAGTGGCAACGGCTCACCGATCGATCGCCCACCCCACCCAGATCCCGTTGGGCAAAGTTTGGGTTTCAGATGTCCACTGAAGGCCATTCCTGTCCACCGCCGCCCAAAAAGGGTGAAGCATCGGCACAGGTAAACGCCGCGCCCGTCGAGGTAGTCGACCTAGAACGGGCAGAGCAGTACCTTTTGCGCATGAGCAGCGACAGCGACGCGCCTCCGAGCGAGGGCGGCGAGAAGGCCGAGCGGATGGACCGCCTCCGGGCACTGTTGACCAAGCCCATCAAGATTCCCGAGTCCGCGTCGAACGACAGCGAGGACGCGGACTACGCCGCGCCCGTGGCAGCGGCCGCGGCACCCAAGGCGGCAAAGGGCGCCAAGGTGCCGGTCGAGACCCCGCCGGCGGTCAAGGCCGCGGCCGAGGCTCTCGACCGCCTCAGCGACGAGGAGAAGGAGCCTGCCGCCGACGACGGCGCGCAGTCCGGCCGGCCGAGCAGGTCACGCCGCACCTGGGCGGACGCCTACCTCGCCAAGCCGGACAAGCCCCTGACCCCCGAGGAGGTCCGCGCCGAGCTGACCGTCAACCTCAAGGAACAGGCCACGGACCTGCGCGAGCTCATCGCCAAGGAGAGCGTCGCGCAGGCGAAGGCCCACGAGCAGGCGCTCACCCAGGCGATCGAGCAGGCGCGTGAGACCGCGGCGGGCGAGCTCGCCACCGCGATCGAGCAGTCCGCCGGCGCTGCCCGCGAGGAGGCCGAGCGGCTGCGGGAGCGGATCGACGAGCTCACCTCGACCACCGGCGCGCTGCGCACCGACCTCGACTCGGCGCGCGCCGTCGCCTCAGCGGCTCAGGCCGCCGCCGACGCCGCGACGACGTCCGCACACGCTGCGCGTGAAGCTGCCGACGCCGCCACCAAGAAGGCCGCTACCGCCACCACGTTCGCCTGGGTCGGCATCGCCTTGGCCCTGGTGGCCGCGGTGCTCGCGGTGGTGCTGTAGCTCAGCGCGGATCGTCGAGATCGGCACCGGCGCGCAGCACGAAGCGCCGGTGCCGACGACGCCCGTGAGCATGACCTCCGTAGTACGTGGCCGACTCCCGGACCGGCGGGTACGTGACCCGGGGGCCGGCGAACAGCCCGTCGAGCAGCGCGGCGAACGCCGCGTCGACCGGCGAGCCCACCGCCTGCGCGCCTGGTCGGCCGGGCACCTGACCTTCCGATGATTCGTACATGCGTTCGATCCTACCCGTCACCCGCACCGGCGTCCATCGAATGCGTTAGCAAGTTCCGCGCCGCCACGGTTACGGTCAGCGGATGATTCTCAGCCACGACGTCACGGGCTCCGGTCCCGCCGTCCTGCTTCTGCACGCAGGTGTCGCCGACTCCCGGATGTGGGACCCGCAGCGGTCACATCTCGCCGAGCACCACCGCGTGATCCGGTGCGACCTGCGCGGCTACGGCGCCACACCGCTGACCAGCGAACCGTTCGACAACGCGGGCGACGTGCGGGCGCTGCTCAGCTCGCTCGGCGAGCGCCCGGTGGCGATCGTCGCGGCGTCGGCGGGCGGGAAGGTGGCGCTCCAGCTGGCCTCCGAGTGGCCGGACCTCGTGTCCCACCTGGTCCTCCTGAACTCGGCCTTCGCGCTGCCCCCCACCCGCTCGGTGCAGCGGTTCGGGCGGCGCGAGGACGCGCTGCTCGAGGCGGGCGACGTGGACGGCGCCACCGAGCTGAACGTCGCCACCTGGCTCGGGCCCGACGCCGACGACGACGCCCGCGAGCTGGTGCGCACCATGCAGCGGCGTGCGTTCGACGTTCAGCTCGCCGCCGGGGACGACATCAACCAGGAGGCCGGGCCCGAGATCGACCTGGAGTCGATCACCGCTCACACCCTCGTCGTCTCGGGCGGCCAGGACCTCGACCACTTCCGCGCCATCGCCAACCACCTCGCCGGCCATATCCCGGGCGCGAAGCACACTCAGCTCGGCTGGGCCGGGCACCTGCCCAACCTCGAACGTCCGGACGAGGTGACGGCGCTGATCACGGACTTCCTGGCCGAGTTCCGGGGCTGAGCCCGGCGGCGCTCAGATAGCCGCGCGTCACCCGGTCCTGGACACGGTGGGCGACGCGCGGCAAGATCCGGGAGCCCCAGAAGTCGTGCCGGGCCACCGCGTGGATCTCGAAGACGAGCCGGTCCCCGTCGCGCAGCACGCGGAACGACTCGACACCTGTCTCCGGGTGACGGGGCAGCGTCGCGTAGGTGAAGCCGGTCTCGTCGGGGGTCCGGACGACGTCGACCACCCGGCACGGTGCGGCGAACCAGAGCGGCCCCGCCCGCACGGCCTGCACCACGGTCACGCCGACGTCGGCCGGGCCGCTCGGGACGATGACGAGCCCCGCGCCGCGGTGGATCTGCCAGCCGAAGAGCGCGTCGGCGGTGGCGGCCGCCGTCACGTCCGGGCCGAGCACCACCCGTTCGCGCAGCACGCGGGCACGTGCGGGTGGTGCGTCGAGCCAGCCGAGCTCGGCGGTCGGCTGCTCGGCAGCCGATCGGTCGAGGATCCGCGCGAGGTCGGGCCGGGTCAGCTGCACCCGGGAAGCCTAGCGGCCCCCCGAGGTCACCGCGCCGGGCGCTGCTCCTCGAAGCGGACCGGGAGCTCGCGGGGGACGGACGACCACAGCGTCCCGGTGGCGCGCAGCTCCTCGGGCGGGACCGTCAGCGCGACGCCGCCGAGGCGGCGCAGCGCGGCCCCTACCGCCACCTGGGCGATCACCGTGGCGGCCCGGCGTGCGGGACAGGAGTGCGGGCCGGCGCCCCACGTGAGGTACGAGAGGTTGCCGGACTCGAGCCAGATGTCGTCGCCGGTGGCGCGCGACTCCGCGCTCGCGCCGAGGATGCCGGGCACGACCGCGTCGCCGGCCAGGATCTTCCGGCCACCGAGCGTCGTGTCCGCGAGGGCGAAGCGGGGTGCGGTGTTGGGCGCGGGTGGTGCCGAACCGAGCACCGCGGTCAGGGTATCGGGCGCGGACAGCCGCCCTCCGGACCGCCCGTCGAACCGCGGGTCGGTGAGCTGCATGCGGGCACCATGGCTTTTAGGCGGAATGTACCTCCTGTCCAATGCAACGTCATGAACCCGGGGCCTTGTCCCGGTCCTCGCACTGTGCTTTCCTGTACCGAGAAACCGGTTTCTCGGCACAGGAAAGCACAGCCCTGGAGGCAACGATGCCCGCACCTCTCGCCCTGCCCGCGCTCGCCCTGTTCCTCTCCCCCACGCTCGCGCTGGCGCCGCTGCTGGGAGGTGCCGCGTCGTCGGCGTGCAAGCCGTCGCCCGCGGACGACGTCGTGCGCATCGTCGTGGCGGCCGACGGCAGCGGGGACGCCACCGGCGCGCAGGAGGCCGTGGACCTGGCGCCCACCGACTTCGCGGGCCGGGTGGAGATCGTCTTCGAGCCGGGCCGGTACGCGGGACGCGTGGTGGTCGACCCGGCGCACCAGCGGCTCTCGTTCGTGGGTTCCACGGGCGATCCGGAGGACGTCGTCCTCACCGACGACCGCGCAGCGGGCACACCGAGGCCCGAGGGCGGCACGTGGGGCACGAGTGGCAGCGCGTCGGTGACGATCCAGGGCGCCGACTTCCGCGCCGAAGCCGTGACCTTCGAGAACGCGTTCGACGAGGCCGCGCACCCGGAGTTCACCGGCCACCAGGCCGTCGCCGTGAAGACCGCCGCCGACCGGGTGGTGTTCGACGACGTCCGGTTCCTCGGCAACCAGGACACGCTCTACCTGGACTCCCCCTCTGCGACCACGCCAGCACGCGTGTACGTGCACGACAGCTACGTGGAGGGCGACGTCGACTTCATCTTCGGGCGCGCCACCGCCGTCCTGGACGACACCACGATCAATGCCCTGCCCCGCGCCTCGGACCCCAGCGGCTACGTCCTCGCGCCGAGCACCTCAGCCGGGTTCTCCCGCGGTTTCCTCGTCATCGACAGCTCCATCGTGTCCGACGCACGGGACGGCTCGTACTACCTCGGCCGGCCCTGGCACCCGTCCAGCGCCCCGGACAACAACCCGCGCGCCGTCGTCCGTGACACGCGGCTCGGCACCTACCTCAAGACCGACCCGTGGACCACGATGTCGGGCTTCGACTGGACCGCGGGCAGCAACGCCGAGCACGACAACCACGGACCGGGCGCCGTCGCGAACGAGCACCGGCCGCAGCTGTCCGACGCCGAGGCCGCGGACCACGAGATCGACGACTACCTGGCCGGCGCCGACGGGTGGGCGCCCCAGGCCGAGCAGGCCAGGCGCTAGCCGGGCACCTCGAAGCGCACCGGGAGCTGCCATGGCATGGACGACCACAGGGTTCCCGTGACGGGCAGCGAGTCGACGGGGACCGTGAGCGTCACCCCGCCGAGCCTGCGCAGCGCCACCTCGACCGCCACCTGCGCGATCACCCTGGCCGGGCGCCGCACGGGGCAGGCGTGCGGGCCCGCACCCCAGGTGAGGTAGGCGAGGTTGCCGGGCTCGAGCCAGAGGTCGTTCCCCGACGCACCGCGCGACTCCGCGCTCGCGCCGAGGATGCCCGGCACGAGGGCGTCGCCCGCCGCGATCCTGCGACCGCCCAGCATCGTGTCCGCCATCGCGTAGCGCGGCCCGGTGTTGCTCGCGGGCGGGATGGAGCCGAGCACGGCCTCCAGCGTGTCCGACGCCGACAGCATGCCGCCCGACCGTCCGTCGAACCGCGGGTCCGTCAGCCGCAGCCGGAGCGCCTGCGTGATCCACGCGACCTCGAACTCGCTGCCCAGGACGAGCATCGTGGAGACCGCGCTCTGCACGTCCTCGTCGGAGGGCCGGCTCGGGTGACGCAGGATCGCCGAGGTCATGTCGTCCGACGGCTGCGCCCGGCGCCGGGCCACGAGGTCGACGATGAGGCGCTTCTGCGCGGTGAGCGCCTCGGCGCCCTCCGCACCCTGAGCCCGGAAGATCCGGCGCGCGTGGCCCAGCATCGCCCGCGCCTCCTCCGCGTCGAGCCCGAACATCGTCGACATCGCCAGCAGCGGCACGGCCCACGCGTACTCGCTGACCAGGTCGGCCTCGCCCCTGGCCGCCACCCGGTCCAGCGTGCTCTCGCACCACTGCCTGACGGTCACGGCGAGGCGGCGCTCGTCGAACCCCTCGAACGCGTCGTCGACAAGACGGCGCAGGTGGCGGTGCCGCGTCCCGTCGACGTAGTAGACGCTGTCCCGCGGGGCGAGGATCGCGCCGACACCGCTGCCGGGGTCCAGGCCGCCGGCCGCGACCAGGCTCCAGTTGCGGGAGTCGCGCGAGTACAGGCTCTCGTTGCGCAGCAGCGTGGCCAGCTCCCGGTGCCCCAGCACGAGCCAGGCCCGCACGTCGCCCTCCAGGAGCACCGGGGCAACGTTGCCCCACCTGGCGCGCAGCCGCTCGTACACCGCGGCTGGGTCCGGGCTCCTGGTGGTCTCGGTCAGCGGCGTCAGGTCGGCCAGGTCGGTCAGGCGCTCGGCCAGAGTGGTCGTCGTGACTGTCATGGTTCTCGGTTCTCGACGCGCCAGAGGCGCACGGTACGTCGTCGTTCGAAACGTATCGCATACGCGGCGGTCTGTACCGGAAAGTCCGGGACGATCTTGGTCCCGACAAGTCGTCACCCGTTTGCCATGCGCACTTTGCCCGTCGGCAATGCCGCGGGTGAAGTCTTCCCTTGACGATGGCCACTGCCGATCGGGACGAGGGAAAACATGTCTGGACCTGCACGAACACTGAAGCTCGCGATGGGGACGACGGCGGCCGTGGTCGCCCTGGGTGTCACGGCCGCGGGATCCGCGGCGGCGGGTACGACGGCGAACATGCCGGTGCCCGCCGAGCTCTCCGCGGCGAGCAGCGCCGACCTGGCGCAGCGCTGGGCGCCGATCCACTACCAGGACGTCGACCAGACCGGCACCAACGCGCTGGGCGGCCGGTCGGACTACCTCGCGGCCTACGACTTCGACGGCGACCTCGACGCCCGCAACAACTGGGAGAACACCGGCAACCACTCCCTGGCCGCGACCGCCTACTACTCGGTGCTGGAGACGGGCACCCACTGGTTCGTCACCTACATGTTCTTCCACCCGCGCGACTGGTCCGACTCGATCTTCGACACGGAGCACGAGAACGACGCCGAGGGCGTCATGGTCGCCGTCCAGAAGGACGGCTCGACGTACGGCGTCCTGCGCGCGGCGGTCACCGTGGCGCACACCGACTTCTTCTCGTACACGCCGGCGGGCAGCACGTGGGGCGCCGGCGCCGAGAGCCTCGACGGCACCCTGCAGACGGCGACCAGCCCGCACGACGGGCTGGCCCACCCCGTCACCGCCCAGGAGGCCAAGGGGCACGGCCTCAAGGCCCGCCCGGGCTACGACATCCGGGGCGACGGCGTCGTCTACTACCCGGCGGGCCGCGCCGAGGTGCCCGAGCACCCGGACGACCGCAACGTCTCCTACCGCCTGGTGGACGTGCACGCGCCCGGCGGGCTCTGGTCGCAGCGCACCAGCACGTCGCTGTTCGCGAGCCACGGCACGTTCGCGGGCGACGGCTCCGGAAGCTGCGGCGACGGCGGCATCTCCTGCTCGCAGAACTCCGCGAACGCGCCGTGGGGCTGGGACGACGGCAACGACGGCCCGGGCCGTGGCGCCCTCGCGACCGACCCGGCGGGGCTCGCGGCGAACTACTTCCGCATCCCGGAGGCGCTGGACCGCGCCTACGTGAACAACCCGTACTGACCCCGGGGCCGGGTCACGTGTCGGACACGCGAGAATGGCGCCGTGACCAACACCGCCTCGCCCGCCGTCCGACACCAGGTCCCGTACTACTCGCAGTGGGCCTCCCCCGAGCTCGTGCCCGCGATCGTCGGCGGCACCATGCGTGCCGCCGACGACCCACGATGGGCCGAGTACGGGGCGAGCACCGCCGAGGAGTACGAGTGGTGGGCCGACCAGCTGTGCGGCGTGGCGTGCCTGCGCATGGCCCTGGGGTACTGGGACCTGGACGTCCCGAACCCGATGCAGCTCGCCGCCGACTGCGTGGAGGTCGGCGCCTACGTCCACCGCGACGACGGCGGTCTCGACGGCCTCATCTACGCTCCCTTCGCCGCCTACGTGCGGGCTCGGTGGGGCCTGGTCGCCGACGTCTACCCGGACCTGCCGATCGACCAGATCACCCAGCACGTCGCTGCCGGGGAGCTGGTGATGCTGTCGGTCTACCGGACCATCCGCTCGCTCGACCCGGCTCCGCCCCGCCGCGGTGGACACCTGGTGCTCGCCGTCGGCGCCGACGAGGAGCACGTCGTGATCCACGACCCGTCCGGGCTCCCTGGGCGGTCGCAGGAGTACGCCCGCGTCCGCTGGTCCGACCTGGACCGCTTCTACGCCGGACGTGGTGTCGCGCTCGGCCGGCCCCGAACGTCGCAGAGCTGAACGCCCGCGATGGCGCGCTGAGGTTCGAGTCGAGGTTGAGAGTTGGCCAACCTTCAGGTTCAGGTTGAGGCTTAGATTGCCACCCGTCAGGCCAGCCTGGCGCTCACCACGAGCTCCTGGCCGACGTCGAGGCGCACGTCGGCCAGCCGGACGCCGTCGGGCAGCTGCTCGGCGAGGTCGATGTCCCGGCTCGTGGCGGCCTCCACCCGGCCCCTGATGGTGCCCAGCAGCGCGGCCACTATGGGGTTGCCGCTCGCGAGCTGGACGTCGCGGACCGCGAGGACCATGTTCTCGTCGACGCTGACCGACGCGGTGGCCTGCACCCGGGCCGAGAGGAACATGCCCTTCTTGATCGCGGCGTCGACCCGGAGCGCCGCAGCGCGCGGGCCCCGCGACACCAGGTCGACGTCCAGCCCGGTCAGCGTGACGCCCTGCTGCAGCAGCACCACCGTGAGCAGCCCGCGGGCCGTCGCGACCAGGCCTGCCTTGTCGACGGCGACGCGCGAGTGACCCGCCACCGGGTGCGCCTCGCTGGGCTCCACCGGCTGGATGCCGACGCGTCCGTCGGAGCCCTCCACCCAGTCGAACCGCAGCCCCTCCACCTCGGCGGTGATGTCGATCGGCAGGTCCACCGCGACGAGCCGGTGCGCGTCCACGCGGAGACGGCGCAGCGTGCCCGGCTCGCGCCGGACCACCTCGGGGCGCCACTGGTTCGCGGCATCGGCGGGCCCGGACGCGCCCGCCTGCCCGGGGGCGCCGTCCGCGCGGACGACGACGCCCGTCAGGTCGATGTCAGCGGACGCGACGTCGGCGCCGTCGAGGACCGCGTTGACGGCAGCCCGCTCGAGCCCGACCGCCCGGCCGCCCAGCGCTTCCGCGAGCGCCACCCGCACGCGGGCGACAAGATCGGCGGCGTCGGCGGGCCGGGGCGCGGTGCCGAGCGGGATCGCCTCGGGGGTGCGCTGCTCGGTGGGTTCGGGTCGCTGGTAGGCGTCGCTCATGGACGTGAGACTAACCGCGAACGCGCAGTGGTGAACGACCGGCGCTTGTACTGTGGGTGCCGTGATCAGCATCGATGCCGACTCCCCCGTTCCGCCGTTCGAGCAGGTGCGCACCACGCTCGCGCAGCAGATGGCGGACCGGACCCTGCCCGTCGGCACACGCCTGCCGACGGTACGGGCGCTCGCGGCAGAGCTCGGCATCGCCGTCAACACGGTGGCGCGTGCGTACCGCGAGCTGGAGGCGGCGGGCCTGGTCGAGACCCGCGGCAGGGCCGGGACCTTCGTGAGCGCGGCCGGCGACCAGCGCCTCTCCCTCGCTCAGGCCGCGGCGTCCACGTACGCGGAGACGGTCCGCGCGCTCGGGATCGGCCGGGCCGAGGCGCTGGAGATCGTCGCGGCGGCGCTGCGGTAGCGGCGGGCTGGTGGCGGCGGGTCGGTGGCGGCGGGTCTGTGGGCGGCGGGTCTGTGGCGGCGGGTCGGTAGCGGCGGGTCGGTAGCGGCGGGTCGGTAGCGGCCGGCTGGTGGCGGCCGGCGGTAGCGGCGGGTCGGTAGCGGCCGTAGGCCACCTTCAGCGATCCTGCCCCGTGCCGAACCGCAACCCGCCCGTGCATCGGTGCGCCGAACCGCAAGCTGCCCGTGCATCGGTGCGTCGAACCGCAACGACACGCCGGTACTGCGTTCACATTCGGCATGTCGTTGCGGTTCGACGGGTAGATACACCGGCAGGTTGCGGTTCGACGGACAGACACACCCGCAAGTTGCGGTTCGACGCACAGACACACCCCCACGTTGCGGTTCGACGCACAGACACACCCCCACGTTGCGGTTCGACGCACAGACACACCCCCACGTTGCGGTTCGACGGCGACGGCTGCCCCGTCGCGTGCGGTGTTCCGGGCGGACGGTCCATGTCGATGGCCCATCTGGATGGTCCGTGTCGATCTGCGCCGGGCTCGTTCGTCGAAGTGGTGGGCGCCCGACCGATGAACTTCTCTCCGGCCGGTCGTCAGTAGTCCCGGGAGAGGGACCCGCCATCACGGCCAACGAGGAGACGTCATGACCACAACGCACGAGAGCCACACCGACCAGGCCGGGACTGCCGCTGTCCCGCCCGTCGTCGACCGGGAGGCCTGGCAGGCCGCGCGCGACGAGCTGCTGGTGCGCGAGAAGGCGCACACCCGCGAGGGCGACGCGATCGCCGCGGCCCGGCGCCGGCTGCCGATGACCGAGGTTGACGGTGCGGCGGTCGTCGTCGGCCCGGAGGGGCCGACCACCCTGCTGGACCTGTTCGAGGGCCGCGAGGAGCTGATCGTCTACAAGCACATGTGGCACCTGGGCGAGCCGTTCGAGAACCAGTGCGAGGGCTGCACCCTCACCTACTGGGCGGTACAGAACCCGGCGTACCTCAAGGCGCGGGGCGTGTCGTTCGCGGTGTTCGCCAAGGCGCCGTACGCCGAGCTGGCGCCGTTCGTCGAGTTCATGGGGTACCCGCAGCACTGGTACTCGGTCTTCGACTCCGACGACGAGACGGTGGGCGGCGGCGACTTCGGCACCTGGATGTGCTTCCTGCGCGCACGTGACCGGGTGTTCCTCACCAACACCGTCACGGGACGCGGGGCCGAGGCGACCATGCCGGCGCTCGCCCTGCTCGACATGACGGCACGGGGCCGCATGGAGGCCTGGCAGGACTACCCCGAGGGCTGGCCCGAGGGCAAGGCGGCGGGCTGGTTCTGGCGCGCTGACGAGGACGGCGTCGGGAACAGCTGGAACGGCGGGCGGCCCGCCATCCAGTGGACCCGACCAGGTGCGACGCCGGTGACGGCGGGCGAGCACCACCACCACTGACCGTCCCGGGCCGGGCCGACTGGGCCGGAGCCGGCGCGGGTCCCTGCGGTTCGTCGCGGGGACCCGCGCCAGGTCGGCATACTTGCCCGGATGACAATCGCACCTTTTCACCCGGTCCACCATGTCGACGTCGGCGGGCTGCGCCTCGCGTACCGCGAGGCGGGCGACCCAGCGGCGCCCCCGCTGCTCCTGCTGCACGCCCTCGGCGAGAGCTCGCTCTCCTGGGACCCTCTGCTGGACGACCTCGCGGCCCTGGGCTACTACGTCCTCGCGCCCGACGCGCGGGGCCACGGCGACAGCGACCGTCCGGGCACGTACGGCTACGAGCTGCTGGCCGCCGACGCCGTCGCGTTCTGCGACGCGCTGGCACCCGCCCCGGCCGCGGTCACCGTCGTCGGGCACTCGATGGGCGCGGCGACCGCCGCCCTGGTGACCACGCTCCTGACCGACGGCTCGCCCGGGCGCGTGGCGCGCCTCGTCCTGGAGGACGCCACCCCGGTCCGCCCGGGCGGGCCCGCGTTCGAGCCGTTCGAGAAGCCGGACCACCCGGTGCCGTTCGACTGGCCGCTGGTCAACGCGCTGCGCGCGGAGCGCAGCGAACCCGACCCCGCGTGGTGGGAGGCCGGGCTACGGATCGCCGTCCCTGTCCTGGTCGTGGCGGGCGGCCCCACGAGCAACGTCGACCAGGCGGACCTCGTGGACTTCGCGGCGGGTGTCGCCGACGGGCGGCTCGTCGAGATCCGCGTGGGCCACATGGTGCACGACGAGGCACCCGCCGAGTTCCTCGCCGCGGTGAGCGAGTTCCTCCGCCGGCCCTGAGCGCCCGGACTCCCCTGCTGACCGGGAGCCCGGGCGCTCAGGCCGCCGCGGTGCGGTCCGGGCGCCCGGCCCCGTCCAGGCTCAGCCGCACCCGCGGCTGCAGCATGGTCACGACGCCGGCCACCACGAAGCCGATGTGCAGCACCCGGATCGCCGGCATCACAGGGGACACGTCGCCTCCGAGCGTGGAGTACCAGGTCGCGCCGCCGGCGAGGTCGGCGGCCATGGGCACCACCATCGAGGCAAGGCCGAGCACGCCGAGGCCCGCCAGGAGCGCCCACCAGGCCCAGCGGCGTCCGGCCGCCAGGTACCAGGCGCACGCGAGCGCTGCGGCGAAGATCAGGCCACGGATGGCCATCTGGGTGACGAGACCGCCGTCGATGCCCTGCTGGGCGTGGATGGCCGCGACGGAGACGACACCCTCGGCGATCCCGGCGAGGACGGCGAGCGTGAAGGCGGCCGCCGACAGTGTGCGGAGCTTGGTTTCGGTCATACGTCCATGCTGGTCAGGACGCGGCTCCGGGAGAATCCGGCTGGCCACCGTCCTTTGCGGTGGGTTGTCCCGACCCTGTCGCGTCGCCCTGTCTCGTCACCCTGTCTCGTCGTCGGGCATCCGCAGCGGCCCCGTCGCGAGGCGGGCCAGCTCACCGATCGCCGCGTCGACGCCCGGCAGGTGCCGCTCCGGACGGGCCGCCCACGTCAGCACGACGACGCCCACCGGGTGCTCGTGCGGGAACCCGACTACCGCCGCCTCGTGCCGAAGCCTGCCGAGGGTCCCGGTCTTGCCGTGCAGCGCCACGTCGTCGTGCGGGAACCCGCTGCCGACCCGGTGTCGCCACGCCTGGTGCGCGAGCGCGTCCCGCACCAGGTCGTACGCCTGGCCGTGACGCAACCACAGGAGGCGCAGCACCTGTCCGAGCTCGGCAGCGGTCGCGGCGCTCGCGAGCGCCGGGTCGTACTGAGTCGTCCCGGCCGCGCGGTCCGGGTCGGCCAGGGCCCGCTGCGCGCCGGCCCACGTAGCGGTGCCGGTGTCCCGCAGGAGCACGCGCGTCTCGTCGGCGGAACCCTGCCGCACCAGGGTCGCAGGCAGGCCCAGCTCCGCCAGCCGCTCGTGCGCGCGCTCGCGCCCCACGAGTGCCAGCAGCGCGTCGCCGCAGGCGTTGTCGGACACGGCGAGCATCAGGCGCACGGTGTCGCGCGCGGTGAGCACCACGTCGTCGAGCAGCATCGCCACACCCGTCGGGCCGGGCATGCGGGACGACGCAGGCAGCCGCACCGGCGCGTCCGCGGCGAGGCGCCCGGCCGTCACGAGGTCGGCCCAGACGAGCGCGAGCGGCAGCTTGTAGAGCGAGGCGATGGCGACCGGCTCGGCGTCGTCGAGCGCGACGGTACCGGGCGGGCCGGCCAGGCGCGTCGCGTGCACGCGGGCGGTGACGCCTGCTTCGCGCGCCACCGCCCGGAGCGCGGCGGTCACCGCCGGTTCCTGAGCGCTCATCCGGCGTGGCCGCGCGAGGTGCGCCGAGCTGGATCCGGTGTCGGCCGGAGGGCCGGGTCGGACGCCGGGCTCAGCGCCGCGCGAACCGCCTCCGCCACCGCCTCGTGGTCGATCTCCGGCCGTCGCTGCGCCGCGAGCGGCAGGGCCACCCGCAGCCGGAGCGGCGGTCCCGCTGGGCCGTCCGCCGCCGCTCCCGGGGTCCCGGGCTCGTCCTGGAACACCGGGGGTCGGAACATCGGGCGTCGGAACATCGGGACGAGACCCGCCGCCAGGCCGGCCGCGGCCAGTGCCTGGCGCTGGGCCGCGTCCCGCGCCTCGACCACCTCGCCGCTGTGCCCCGCGCGCCGCAGGGCATCGACGAGCTGGTCGTGCGCGGGTGGCTGGTGGTGCCGGGGCGGGACGGCGACGGGCAGGCGTACGTCGGCCGGCGTCGGCTCACGGCCGCTGCTGTGCGCGCCGTCGTCGTCCCGTGCCTGTACCGAAGGCGTCTGGACCAGCCGGGTCGGCACCACGAGCACAGGGCCCGCTGTCAGCCCGTCGAGCACACCAGGATGCCGCACGACGGCGACGTCGAGCAGGCCGTCCCGCAGGAGGTCGACCAGCTCGACGCTGCCCGCGACGGTGGGCGCGATCGAGGTCCAGGTGGCACGGGAGGTCTCGACAACCGAGGTCTCGGCAGGCTCGCCCGGCGCCGTCGACGGCGCCGCGGTGAGCGCGCGGAGCAGCTGCGGCACGCCGTCCTCCAGGTCGGCGGCGACGCCGAGGCGAACCTGCTCGGGCAGGGCGAGGTCGTGGGCGGTGGACACGAGGTCGTCCGCGGCGTCGAGCAGGTCGCGCGCGGCGGGCAGGAGCCGGCGTCCCGCCGCGGTGATCCGCACGCCGCGCGCGTCCCGGTCGAAGAGCCGCACCCCGAGGTGGCGCTCCAGCCTGCGGATGCCCTGCGACAGCGGCGGCTGTGTCATGCCGAGGTCGGCGGCCGCGTTGCCGAAGTGCCGGACGTCGGCGACTGCCTTGAAGAAGCCGAGATGCTTCAGGAGATCCACGCCCGGGAGCCTAACGGCGCCCCATATCAAAAACGTCTCGGGTCACGTCCACAAGACTCTTTGACTCTCGTCGCGAGCTCCCGCGAGGGTGTGCCGCATGACGAACCCCACGACTCCGAAGCGCGCGCTCAGCCGCCGCACCCTGCTGACCGGCGCCGGGGCGGCCCTCGGCGTGCTCGGCGGTGTGACCGGCGCCCGGGCCCTCGGCACCGACCAGGCGACCACCCCGGCCCCAGCCGCGACACCCACGCAGCCCCCGACCGCCCCGGCCGGCTTCGCGTCCTTCGCCTGGCTCGGCACGTCGGGCTGGCGGATCCGCACACCCACCACGACCGTCCTGCTCGACCCGTACCTGACGCGGTTCGACACCGGGCTCGCCGCCGGGAAGTTCAGTGCGACCACGCGCCTGCGCGTCGACCCGGCGGCGCTCGAGGCGGCCCTCGGTACACCCGGGACGCCGGAGGGCGCCGTCGACTCGATACTGGTGACGCACACGCACTGGGACCACTTCGCCGACGTGCCGCACCTGGCCCGCACCCGCGGGGCCACCGTGTTCACCACCCTCACCGGGTACCACCTCGCGCTCGCCCTGGGCGTGCCGCAGAAGCAGCTCGCGGTGGTACGTGGCGGCGAGGAGATGCACCTCGGGGACCTGGTCATGCGCGTGGTACCGGCCCTGCACAGCCGCACCGCGTCCGGCGCACTCCTCTTCCCCGGCCTGCGCACGACGGTGCCGACGAGGCCACGGACGATCGCCGACCTGCCGGAGGGCGACACCCTGTCCTACCTGCTGCGCTCACCGCAGGGCCGGTCGGTGCTGCTGCTCGGGGGCAGCGACTACGACGACCAGGCCCTGCGCGGGCTGCGCGTCGACACGGTGGCGCTGCCGGTGCCGAGCACCGACGTCACCGCCGACTACGCGGGCCGGCTCCTGGCCGCGCTGGACGGTCCCGGCCAGGTGGTCCTCGTGCACTGGGACGACTTCGAGTCGCCACTGACCAACCCGCCCCTGGCAAGCGAGGGCACGCGCGACCGGATGGCCCGCCTCAGGGACCAGATCCGGCGGCTGTCGCCGGGTACCGAGGTGGTCGTCCCGGAGTACCGCACGCCGCTGCAGCTGCTCTGACGCCTTCCTGCTCTGACACACTTCCTGCCATGCGCGACGACGAGTGGTCCCAGCAGCGAGCGGAAGCGGTCCGCCTGCAGGCCGAGCGCCTGCAGGCGCGGCAGGACGCCGAGCACACCCGCGCCGAGGCCCTGCTGCGGGAGTTCGTGGCCGCTGCCCGCGAGGCCGGGCTCACCGCCGAGCCCCTGCAGGTTCAGGGGTACGGCGGCCGCGGCACCGCTCGCACCCCGCTGCGGGGCTGGTACCTGCGGGTGGACCGCACGTCCGGCATCAGCACCGACGGCGACTTCTACGTGCTCACCGCACCCATCGGGCTGCTCGACCGGGTGCGCGGGGTGCGGCCGGAGCCGCGCCGTCCGCCGCTGCTGCTCGGCGCGGGAGGCAAGGACGGCGACTCCATCTCGCTGGCCGACGCCCTGGAACGCCTCCTCCCAGGCTGGCGGGCTCCCTCAGCCGGCTGATCCGGTCATGATCCGGTCAGGAGCTGCTCCCGCCGCCTGCCGAGGTTCGCGAGGCCGCCCTCCAGCGCCACCGCACGGCTGGCCGCCCGCTGCTGCACCTCGTCGACGGCGTTCAGCGCCGCGCGCACCCGGTCACGCGCCTCGCCGATCCGGCTCATGACCGACCAGTCGCTGAAGATGTTGTCGAACCAGACGTCGAACATGTCCTCGAGGCTGTCGGACGTGATGCCGCCGACGCCGTCCTGGCCGAGGTCGCCGAGCTCGCGGGTCAGGGCGCGCAGCGCCTCGTCGGCGTCCCGCATCAGCACGACCGCCTGGTCCATCTTCTCGCGCTTGATCATGTCCGTGAGGAACCCGCCGCCGCCGAACGTGTCGTACGCCGCCCAGTTCCCGGCGCTGTCCAGGTGGCCCAGGGCGCTGGTCAGCGCTCGTCCGGCCCGCTCCGCCGCGCCGACCACCTCGCGCAGCTCTGTCAGCTCGCCGCGGGTCGTGCCGACCTTCTCAGCCAGGCTGCCCAGCTCGTCCGCGCCGTCGGCCCGCGTCGCGACCACCCACGCCTCCTTGGCCGCCAGCGCAGCGGTCTGCCGGGCGGCGACGTCACCCAGGGCGGTCAGCGCGCGGCGGACCTCCGCCAGCTCCCGGTCGGCGCTGCTCACCGCCGCCCGCGCGGCCGCCACCCGGTAGTCGGCGGCGCGGTGCTCCGCCCGCTCCACCTCGAGCCGCTCGTCCCTGTTGCCGCGCAGGGTCGCCCAGATCAGCGTGGGGCTGAAGTCCTCGAGCTTCTGGACGTCCGCCGCCTCACCCTCGAGTGCCTCGGCCGCCCGCGCCAGCTCGGCCCGGGCGGCGGCGAGCGCCGACTCCGCGGTCGTGCGGCGACCGCTGAGCCGCGCGTGCTCGAAGATCGCCTCCTGTGCCGCCTCGAGCTCGGCCTGAACCTGCTCCGCCTGGGTCCGGTGCGCGTGTGCTGCCATGCCGGTCAGGCTATGACGTGGGAGGCCGGGGCGATACGAAACTCGGCGGCGCCCGAGCGGGCTGCCGGCCGTGGTCAGGCTGTCGCCAGGCCGTCAGCCCGCGGAGCGGCCCAGGTCCTCCCAGCGTCGCCAGCCCGCCAGCCGGTCCTCGGTCAGGGGCAGGACGGCGTCCGCCGCCAGGTCGCCCACCAGGATCCGCAACGGCGTCTCGTCCGCGTCGACCACGGCGAGGACCACCCGGGCGACGTCCGCCGGGGACGACGAGCCGGGCGGGTGCCACGCGGACGCCCGCAGCGCGTCGTACGCGGGCAGCTGCTCGGCCCGCACGGCGGACTCCCCACGCCATGCGGTGTCCACGGGCCCGGGTTCGACGAGCGTGACCCGGATCCCGAATCCTGCCACCTCCTGGGCGAGCGCCTCGGAGAGCCCTTCCAGCGCCCACTTGGACGCGCTGTAACCCCCGAGCCCCGGCCACGCGGCGACGCCGCTGGAGCTGGACACCTGCACCACGTGCCCCGAACCCTGCGCGCGCAGCACCGGGAGCGCCGCCTGGGTCACGTGCAGCACGCCGAAGAGGTTGACGTCGAGCTGCTCGCGCAGCTGTTCGGGCGTGATCTCCTCGACGTACCCGAACAGCCCGTGGCCCGCGTTGTTCACGACCACGTCGATGCGGCCGAGCCGTTCGGCCGCCGCCCGCACCGCGGCCGTGGCCTGGGCCGGGTCCGTCACGTCCAGCCGCAGCGGTACGACGACGTCGCCGTGCTCGGCCACCAGGTCGTCCAGCGCGGCGACGTCGCGCGCCGTCGCCGCCACCCGGTCGCCGCGCTCCAGGGCCGCCGTGGCGATGGCACGGCCGAGTCCACGGCTCGCGCCCGTCACGAACCAGGCCCGGCCGGGTGCCGCGTCCACATGCGCGCTTTCAACCGTCATGGGCGACATCGTGCCAGGTGGGCGCCGTGTCGGCACTCGCCTTTGGCATTAGGCTCGCGACATGCCCGAGGACGACGACACCCGGCCCCTGACCCGGCGCGAACGGCTCCGGCGGCAGACCGTCGACGAGATCGTCGAGGCGGCACTGGGGCTCGTCGACGACGGCGGTGCGCACGGCTTGTCGCTCGCCTCGGTCGGCAAGGTGGTAGGGATGACGCCGCCGGCGCTCTACCACTACTTCGCGTCCCGCGAGGCGCTGCTCGACGCCCTGGTCCTGGCCGGGTACGCCGACCTGGGTACCGCCGTCGAGGTCGCTGTACGACAGGCGCAGGACCGGTCCCCGGCGGACCGGCTGGCCGCCATCACCGGTGCCTGGCGCCGCTGGGCCCTGGACCATCCGCGCCGGTACTCGATGCTCTTCACCGGCAGCCGGCGCGAGGCGGTGGACCCCCTGGAGAGCGTCGGCGCGATCAGCCAGAGCATGCTCGCCCTGGTCACGACCATCCAGGAGGTCGCCTCCGGCACGGAGGCGGGCGCGGCTGTCACTGCCGGCGCGGCCCGAACGGGTGTCACTGCCGACGCGGACGAAGCTGCCGAGGTATCGGTGCTCGACCAGGATCTGGCCCGCTGGGGCAGGTCCCTCGGAACTCCGGCGGTGGCGGCACCGGCGGTGCTCCGGCTGGCCCTGTCCACCTGGTACCGCGTGCACGGACTCGTATCCCTGGAGATCGTCGGCGCGTTCGGCACCATGGGGCTCGACGGCGAGCGCCTGCTGGCCGCCGAGCTGGAGGGCCTGGTCCGCGAGGCCGCGCGCACCTGATCCGGTCCGGTACCGGCCCGTCGGCGAACCCGGCGGCACGGCGAGCCCGGCGGCAGGTCAGTCGCGGTCGAGCAGCGCGTCCGCCAGGACGACGGAGGCGGGCGCCAGGGCGGTCGCGCCGTCCTCGACGTCCCACAGGGAGTTCTGCAGCAGCCGCCCCAGCGTCCAGCCCGTCGCCCGGAACCGGTCGAGCCCGAGGACCTCGGTGAGCACGTCGAAGCGTCGCCGGACCACGCGTCGAGGATCGCCGCTCGCGACGACGACGTCGGCCCACCGGCTGTCCAGGGCCGGCCACAGGTCGAAGCCCGGGTCCCCGGCGAGCGGCTCCGGGTCGATCGCGAGCCACGGTTCGCGCTCGCCCGCCAGCACGTTGTCGTAGTGCAGGTCCCAGTGCAGCATCCGGTCGCCGGGCTCGTCGACCAGCTCGGCCACGACCGCGGCCCAGCCCAGCAGCACCTGCCGGTCTGCCGGGTCGACCAGCGACGTCACGGCCCGGGGAACCTGTTCGAGCATCGCGGCCGCGATGTCGCCGAGGCTCCTCAGTGCGGGCGGCGCCGGGACGGCGACCAGCCGCGCGTGGAGCTCGGCAAGGGTCTGGATCGCCGTGTCGTCGTCCGCGAGCGAGGCGAGGGTACGCGCGCCGTCGAGCCGCTCCAGGAGCATGGTGCCGCTGCCGGGGTCGTGGTCGAGCAGCCGCACGACGCCGTCTCCGTCCCAGGTGCGCAGCCCGATGAGCGCGGCTTCCGTCTCGGCGCGGTGCGGCTGCAGCTTGAGGACCGCACGTGTGCCGTCCCGTCCCAGCACCGGCAGCACGAGCGAGGCCTCTCCGGCCGCGGCGGCACCGTCCCGGACGAGCTCCCACCGGTCGAGCAGGTCGGCGACCAGGGCCGGTAGGGCGGCGAGCCAGGCCCGCCCCTCGTCGCCGAAGCTCCTGGCATACGAGGAGGCGAGTACCTGCGGGACCTCGACCGGCTGCGGTGTGCTCACGGTGCGAGGGTACGTGGGCGAGATTCAGCCCTGCTGGCACGGTTGTGACCGCACGGAGCCCTCGCCCCGGACCCGTCACGGCACGAGGACGACCTTGCCGCCCGCGTGGCCGCCGTCGACCAGGGCCTGTGCCCGCGCGGCCTCAGCGAAGGACAGCACCTTCGCGACCGGCACGAACACCTCGCCGCGGGCGACCAACCCCATCACCTCCGCGAGGACCTCCGCCGAGTGCTCGGACTGCTCCGAGAACTCGACGCCCAGCTCGTGAGCCGCCGGGTCGGCAAGGGTCAGCACCCGGTCGGTGCCGCCCCGCAGCTCGATGCTGTCCGGCAGGACGCCCCTGCCCGCAGCGTCGAGCACCGCGTCCACGGTTGGCGTGAGCGCCCGGACCCAGTCGACGATCCCCTCGCCGTAGACGATGGGCGTGGCGCCGTACATCGCGACGCGCTCCTGGCCTGCCTCCGACGCTGTACCGATCACGTGCACGCCCGCCGCGACCGCGAGCTGCGTCGCCAGCCCACCGACACCGCCGCTCGCACCGTGCACCAGCAGCGTCTCCCCCGGCAACAGGGCGAGGATCCGCAGCGCGCGCCGGGAGGTCTCGGCGACCACGGGGAGCGCCGCCGCCTGGGTGACCTCCATCCCGTCGGGCACCGGCGCCCAGACGCGAAGGACCGCGAGCTCCGCGGCGCCCCGGCCGGCCGGGCCGGCGACCCGGTCCCCGATGGCGACCCCGGCGACGTCGGCCCCCACCTGGTCGACGATGCCCGCCACCTCGAGGCCGGGGACCGCCGGGAGCCGCGTGCGGAACGCCACCTCCATGGCGCCCGACCTGACCTTCCCGTCGAACGTGTTGACGCCGACGGCCTCCACCCGGACGCGGACCTGGCCCGGACCGGCCTCCGGCTCCGGCACCTCCCCCAGGTGCAGGACCTCGGGGCCGCCGAACTCGTCAAAAACTACCGCGCGCATCGCGTTCTCCTTCGTCTCCGGCAGGCATCCAGGCAGGATATTGGCACCGCCGTGACTCGTTATGTCGCCGCCGTCCCGGGAGCGGGCCCCGCGGCCCACGCCTCGGACACGGGCGCCATCAGCTCCGGGTCGGAGGCCGGCTCGGGAGTCGTCGAACCCTCCCCCGCCGGCCCGGGGACGGTGAGCGTCGCGATGGCGGTGGTGACGGGGATGGCGAGCACCAGCCCGATCGAACCGACGAGCGTGCGCACGACCTCCTCGGCGATCTCGCCGGAGGTCAGCGCGGTGGCCGGCGACTGGTCGACGAGCCAGACCATCATCAGCAGCGGCAGCGCGGCGCCGACGTAGGCGAACGCGATGGTGTAGACGGTCGACGCGATGTGGTCGCGACCGATCCGCATGGCGCTGGTGAACAGCTCGGAGCGCGACGCCGCCGGCGCGACGGCCCGCAGCTCCCACACCGCGGACGCCTGGGTGATGGTCACGTCGTTCAGCACGCCCATCCCGGCCAGGACGATGCCGCACAGGGCGATCCCCCGCAGGTCGGCGCCCGGCGCGCTGGACGGCAGGAACGCCGACATCTCGTCGTTCGTCCCGGTGATCTGCGCTGCCCCCGACGCCCAGGCGGCGAGCCCGGCGGTCAGCGCGAGGCCGACGAGCGTGCCGAGCAGCGCCGTCGAGGTGCGGGCCGACAGGCCGTGCGCCAGGTACAGCGTCACGAACATCACCAGGGACGACGTCACCAGCGCGACGCCGATGGCGGACTCCCCCGCCAGGAGCGCCGGCATGGTGAAGCCAAGGAGCACGACGAACGCGAGCCCCAGCCCCGCCATGGCGGCCAGCCCGCGCCAGCGCGCGACCAGCAGCACGACGAGGGCGTAGACGATCGCCAGCAGCGCGATCGGCAGTTCACGCTGGAAGTCCATGAACACCAGCGGGTCGACGCCGGGCTGCGCGACCTGGGAGATGTCCACGGCGGTGATCCGGTCCCCCTCGGCGAGCGGGATCGACGGCCCGGGCGACTGCATCCGGGACGCCTCGCCGCCGGGCAGCTCGACCGGGATGCTGCCGGTGGTGGGGTCGGCGGGCCCGGTGACGGTGACGTCGACGAACGACGTGCCCTCGGCGCGGGCGGGCACACGGTCGGGCACGTCCCCGGCGTTCGGCCACAGCAGCCACAGCCCGGCCAGGGTCACCAGAAGAGCGGAGACCAGGGTCACGACCAGCAAGAACGTCGTGCGTGGCGCGGCCGAGCCGACCGTGCCGTGGGAGTGAGCGTGCGCCATGCGCACATCCTCACCCAAGGCCACGCCGTGGGCGCGGTGAGCGGGACGGTCCGGGGTCAGGCGGTCGGCAGCAGGAGCGCATCGACGAGCGCGGCCGCGGCGCCGTCCTCGTCCACCGTGCCCGTGATCCGGGCCGCGACGGCGCGGACCGTCGCGGGCGCATGCCCCATCGCGATCGACAAGGCGGCCCACCGAAGCATTTCGAGATCGTTTTCGCCGTCGCCGACGGCGACCGTCCGGGAGGGCGCGACCCCCAGCTCGACCCGGATGCGCTCGAGCGCCGTCGCCTTGGTGACCTCGGGAGCGGTGACGTCCACCCAGTCCACCCGGGCCGCGACCGCGGTGACGCCCGACTCGCGCAGCGCCGGCGCGAGTCGCAGTGCCCACTGCCCGTACACCACCACCCGCGGCGTCGGACGCGCCCAGATCTCCTCCAGCGAGCCCAGCACCTCCTGGTGCCCGTTGAGCAGCCGGTCGGGAAAGCGCCTGCTGACGCGGTACCCGGTGCCGACCACCTCAGCGGCGAGCCGCAGGTCGGGCCGGGTCCTGGCGACGAGCCGGCACACGGGCCCCGCGTCCAGGGCGGTCACGTCGACGACCGAGTACCCGTCCGGGCGCAGCCGCGCGGTCACCGCGCCGTTCGCCGCGACGACCCAGCCGTCGCTGATCCCGAGCTGGCGGGCCGCCTGCACGGCGCCCGACAGCGACCGGCCCGTGGCGACCACGAGGTGGTGCCCGGCGGCGCGCACCGCGGCTATCGCGTCGAGCACCGCGCCGGTCGGCCGGCGTCCGGCGCGTACGAGTGTGCCCTCGACGTCGCAGGCGACGAGAGCGGGTGTGGACGTGGGCACGTCCGAGAGTGCTGCGGCCCCGGAGGTGGTCGCGGTCACGATATTCCCCTGGTGATAGGTGGTGGGAACATCATGACCCATACTGGGACATTTTGGAACTCGCGTCTCAACGGCTGGAGAGCCGCTCGCGCAGGTCAGGCCCTGGTCGGCGCTCGGCCGCGCCTCGGGTTCACCGCTCCCGGACGGCGATTCCCGGGTACTTCAGGACCAGACCCGAGGCGTCGTAGGTGAGCACGCACTCGAAGTCGAAGGTCGACGACGCGTAGTCGAACCTGATCGCGGCCGGCGTCCGGCTCCTGAGCCGGTACTCCTGCTCGAGCCGCTCGACCCCCAGGTCGCCCGCCCGGACGAAGACCGCCGGCACCGGGTGCGGCTCCCCCGGGGCGGGATCAAGCCGGTGGACCGGCAGCGTGTTCGTCACCGCCGACGACTCCAGGTCCACGTCCAGGCAGCCGTCGAGATCGCGGCGTAGGACGCCGTCGACGAGCCACCCGGCGCCATCACCCTGCCCGGTCCGCTCGAGGGTGGTCCGGACGGTCCCGACCGCCGACACCGCCCGCACCTCGGCCCGGCGGGTGCACCACTGCGGGTCCACCTCTATCCGGTACCCGACGGACCACGCCTGCGGCCCCTCGACGGCGGTGGTGTGCCCGCGGAGCAGATACCCGTCGACCGCCGGCTCCGCGAAGAGCACCTCGAATCCTGCCCGGACCCCGCTGTGGGTCCAGGCGGACACGTCGGGCAACGGATCCAGCCGCACGGTCCGAACTCTATCCGGGCGTCGGCGCCATCCGCCGCAGCACCGGCTCGGCCGCCGCGACGACGTCCGGCCCGGAGATCGCGCCCGAGAGCCACAGGCTCGCGAAGCCGTGCGCCACGGACCACGCGGCGCGGGAGGCGTCGGCGTCGGGCGCCAGACCCGCGAGCGCCGCCGCTGACGCCTGCTCGGCCGCGCGCAGGCCGGCGTCGTCCGCGTGCAGGAGGCTGCGGTCGAACATGACGGCGAAGTGTCCCGGGTGGTCGACGGCGAACCGCACGTAGGCGATGCCTGCAGCGAGCAGGTCGTCGCCGGCCTCCTGCAGGGCCTCTGCGAGCAGGGTGTACCCCTCGGTGGCGACCGCGGTGAGCACTCCGGCCTTGTCGCCGAAGTGGTGTGCGGGCGCCGCGTGGGACACCCCGGCGATCCTGGCCAGCTCGCGCAGGCTGAGCGCGGCAGGTCCCCGTTCGGCGACGGCTGTCGCGGCCGCGGCGGTCATCGCGCGCCGCAGGTCTCCGTGGTGGTAGCTCATCCCGCTCCTGTCCGGCGCGCTGCGCCCGTCCGCCTTTTCCCCGACTCATCTTTCCATTGACAAGATAGCAGTGCGGGTGGTGAGGTGACGTCCGAACTTGTCGCCGTCAAGATTGGATCGTCATGCCCGTCCCGCTTCCCGTCCTCCTGCTCGGCGTCACCGCCCTGGCCCGCCTGGTCGGTCTCGTCGCGGTACCTGCCCTCGACTCCTGGCACGACGCCGCCCGTGTCGGCGCCGCTGCCGTCTACCTCCTGGCGGCGTCCGGCAGGATCGTCCCGCGGGTACGCCAGGACCTCGAACGCATGGTGCCGCCAGGGCTCCCCCGCCCCGACCTGCTCGTCGCCGGTACGGGGGTCCTCGAGCTGGCCGGAGCGGTGGGCCTGCTCGTCCCCGCGACGGCGCCGGCGGCCGCGATCTGCCTCGGGCTCCTCACGCTGGCCATGACGCCGGCCAACATCTCCGCTGCCCGGCGCGGTGTCCTGTTCGGCGGCAAGCCGGCCACCCCGGTCGGCCGCCGCCTGGCGGAGCAGGCCCTCTACCTGGCCGCCCTGGCGGCCGTCGTCTGGCTGCCCTTCTGACGGCTCCGGCGGGCTTCAGCCCGTACGTTCCTGTCGGGTCCAGCCCGACCAGCCGCGGTCCTCCAGGAGCTGCTCCAGGCGGCGGCCGGCGGGGAAGGAGTCGAGGGCCAGCGAGTCGAAGAGGTCGACGAGCCCCGCCTCCAGCTCGCTCGCCGAGCCGTCCGACCAGGCGGCGTGCTCGTCGAGCATCGCGGCCACCTGGTCGGCCAGGGCGGGCAGCCGCGGGTCATCGGGCATCCAGTCGACCGCCGCGCTGAGCCGCCGCAGGGTCTCGACGAACTGCTCGTCGTCCAGCAGCCTGCCCTTCAGCTCCATCGCCCCGGCGACCTGCTCCGGCGACAGCACCGCGAGGGTGAGGATCCAGCTGTCCCGCTCGATCTCGACCACGCGCTCGGGGAGGCCGAGCGCGCGCCACCGGTCCAGGTAGGCAGCGCCCTCGGGCGGCAGCGCCAGGCTGTCGCCCGCGGCGAGCCTGGCGATCCGTTCTCTGTGCCGCTCCCGGTCGTCGATCTCCGCACGGAGCCGCGCGTCGATCTCGGCGACGGCGGCCGCGAACTCCTCAGCGTCGGCGCGCAGCAGCTCCCGGACCCTCGCGAGCGGCACACCCGCCTCCGCCAGGACCCTGATCCGGATCAGGTCCACCGCCGCCTGGGCGTCGTACCGCCGGTAGCCCGAGTGGTCGCGCCCGGGCTCCGGCAGCAGGCCCTTGGCGTGGTAGTGCCGGACGGCGCGCGTGGTCACCCCGGCGTACGACGCGAGCTGGCTGATCGTCAGCATGTGGCCAGTCTCCTCCTGCTGCCTGCGGACGTGCTGGCGGCGGTCGTCATGTAGGCAGGGTGCAGGGTTGCCGCAGGGGCAGGGTCAAGCCCTGGTGCTCCTGCCGCGGGACCAGGCCCGGTCGACGGCCCGGTCGACGGCCCGGTCGACAGCTCAGTCGGCGTAGTCCCCGCCCGGCACGTCGAAGACCTCCTCCAGGGTCGTGACGCCGGTGGCTCGCATGTGCGCCGCCAGCTCCCGGCCGACCCAGCGCAGGTGCCAGGGTTCGGGCGCATAACCGGTGACCGCGCTGTTCTGGCGTGTGTACCGGACCAGCATGCCGAACTCGGCGGCGTGCTCGGCGACCCAGCGACCCTCCACGGTCTCGCCGAAGCAGGCCTCGAAGTCGCACTCCGGCCGGGTGGTCCCTCCGACGTCCACCCCGAGGCCCGTCTGGTGCTCGCTGTGCCCCGGGCGGGCCGAGACGGAGTCCGCCCGCGCGGCACCGAGCTGCGCCACCCACCCCTCGTAGACCGCCACCTGCTTGGGATAGCCCCGGTAGGCGCTGCGCAGGGTGAGGCGCACACCGTCGGCGTCGGCGGCGTCGAGCAGCGCGGCGACGTCGGGGGCGGCGTCCGGCCGGACGAGGTAACCGCGCACGGTGGTGAGGTCGGGCTCGTGGTCGACCGGGTCGAGCGGAGTGCGCTTGTTGACGACCACCCACGGGCTCGCGGGATCGCTGGTCGAGTGCTCCGTCAGGTCGAGGCCGGTGGCCGGTGGCGGGGCGTCGACGGGGCCCTCCGCCGGGGCCGCCACCGGGCTCGGCTCGGTCTGCGGCGCCCGGGCACCTTCCGGATTCTCCACCGGCTTCTCGGCCGGGCCCTTCTCTCCCGGCTTCTCCGCCGGGCCGGATGCGGTGGCCGGCGGCTCCGCCCCGGTCACACTGCCCCCCTCGTTGCCCAGGTCGGCGGCAGCACAGCCCGCCAGGAGCAGGCTGGCGACGAGGACGACGGCGCCAGGCCCCGCCGGGCGGACACGGGCGCGGCCACGGGTACGGACGAAGGAGACGGTCACATCAGCGTTGGTGTGCACGGCGCGGACCGCGATGACAGCGGCGGGCTGTGACGTGGACAACATCCGTGAGGTGTCATGGGGGCGCTCCTGCCGGACACACTGAGTCGGAAGCACGTCTCTTCGTCTCCGGAGTCCACCCTGGCAACGAACACCGAGCCACAGCGCCTCGAACCGGGCAGGCACACGCCTGCCCACCTCACGCCTGCCCTGACGGAGGCACTGTTCGTGGCGCACGCGAGCGCCGTGTACCGGTTCGCGCGTTCGCGGCTCCCTGCCGCCGAGGCGGAGGACGTGGTGGCCGAGGTCTTCGCCGTCGCGTGGCGCAAGGGCGAGCCGCCGGACAACCCGCGTGCCTGGCTCCTCGGGGTGGCCCGCAAGGTGATGGCAAACCAGGTGCGCGCCCAGCAGCGGCGCAACGCTCTGGTCGAGCGGGTCCGCGCCCATCCGGCCCCGGCGGGCCACGACGGCGTGCGGCTGGTCGGCGAGCTGGACGAGCTGCGCCGGGCGCTGGCCCTGCTCCGCCCCGCGGACCGCGAGGTGATCGCCCTGCTCGCGGCCGCTGAGCTGTCCACCCCTGAGGTCGCCCAGGTCCTCGGCTGCACGACGGCGACGGCGGCCACCCGGGTGCACCGGGCACGCCGCCGTCTGCGCGCGGCCTACGAACGGCTCACCGAGGAAGGTTCCTGAAGTGGAAGACGAAGAGCTGACCCGCGCACGGCGCGCCCTGCGGGGGGTCGACCCGGAGCTCGACCTGGCGCGCGTGTACGCCGAGTCGCGGGCACGCGCGCACGGCGTCCGCGACCACCTGCGTGGCGACGAGACCCTGTACGAGCAGAGCCATGAGCACGCGCAGGACCACTGGGCGACGGACGAGCGCGTCGAGATCCTGCTGCACGACCTCGACACGGAACCCCGGCGCGGCCCGTCCCGCGCACGCCGCGGGCGGGCACTGGTGTGGGGCGTCGCGGCAGCGGCAGCCGCCGCCGTCGTGGTGACCGTCGTCAACCTGCCGGCGCCCGGCGTGCAGCCCGGCTCGTCGCCCGGTAGCGGCCCCTCGCCGACCACCACCTCCGAGCCGGGACCGTCGCCGACCATCGCGCTGACGCCGTCCGAGGTGGTCGACCGCGCCGCGCCCGCTGTGGCCGGCGCCGACTGCGCGGTGAAGACTCGCTCGACGCTCGGTACGGAGTCGGCGACCCGTTTCGACGGCCCCGCGACAGACACCGGGACACCGAAGCCGATCCCGCTGAGCACGCAGCCGCTGGAGGCGCTGCAGCTCGCGACCGTCGGCGCGGCCCTCGACCTACCCGGCCTCGAGGGCACGGACCACCGCCTGGACGACGAGTTCCTGCTGGAGGAGGAGAACGGCCGGACCATGGTCCGGATCCGGTTCACACCCCCGGGCAAGTTCGTGCTCGGCGGCGAGGTGACCCGGATCGACGTGGTCGTCGACACGGCCACCTGGCTCCCGTACACCGCGGAGACCTGGGCAAGGTCCGACGGCGGCAAGGGGTACCAGGTGCACAGCGAGTTCCACTGGACGTCGTGCTTCAGCCCCAGCAGCAGCCCGACCCCGGAGGCCACCGACGGCGACCCGGGACCGGCCGACCCGGGGAGTCGCTCCCGGTAGCATTCCGGCGTGCTCAGCCCCGCGACACCCGGCGACCTCGACGACCTGGCCGCGTTCCTGCGCTCGGCCGACCTGACGGTCGCCGCCCTCGCGGAACCGGCCGTGCACCTGTGGCTCGACCGCGACGACGACGGCGCCGTGTGCACGACCACCGGCTTCGAGCTCGGGGCGAGCGGCGAGCACGCGCTGGTCCGCAGCGTCGCCGTCCGGCCGGACCTCCGGGGTGCCGGGGACGGGCTGCGCCTGGCACGCTTCGCGCTGGACCGGGCGGCCGACGCCGGGGCGCGTCAGGCCTGGCTGTTCTCCCGCCGCTCCGGCGGCTTCTGGCAGAAGCTCGGCTTCACGAACACGACCACCGATGACCTCGCCGCCGCGCTCCCCGACGCCCACCAGGTGCGCCTGTTCCGCTCGACCGGGCAGCTGGACCGCGAGGTCGCGTGGCACCGGCCGCTGCCCGCGCGTACCGATTCCGGCGCGCGGCTCGCCGCCGGATAGTCCAGCCGTCTAGGCTCGGCACATGAGGTCTCCAGAAGCATCCAGGTTCGGGCTGCCGGTACTCCGGTAGCCCGAGATGCCCCTGTAGAGACCGCCGAGCTGCCGCTCGGCCGCCTCCCCGCGCATCCGAAGGGCCCCGTAGTGCCGCTCAGGCCTACCCGTTCCCCTTCCTTCGGAGGCATCCATGCCTGTCCTGCTCTACGTGCTCGCCGTCGCGGTCTTCGCGCAAGGCACGTCGGAATTCGTCCTCGCCGGGCTCGTGCCCGGCATCTCCGCCGACCTCGGCATCACCATCGCCCAGGCCGGCTACCTGACCTCTGGCTTCGCGGTCGGCATGGTCGTCGGCGCACCGCTGACGGCGGCACTCGGCCGCCGCCTGCCACCGCGCTGGACCCTGACCGGCTGCCTGCTGGTCTTCGTCGCGGCCCACGCGGCGGGCGCGCTCACCGACCAGTTCGCCGTGCTGCTGGTCAGCCGGTTCGTGGCCGCACTGGCCAACGCCGGGTTCCTCGCCGTCGCGCTCTCGACGGTCACCACGATCGTCCCGGCCGGCAAGCAGGCCAGGGCGCTCGCCGCGATCCTCGGCGGCACGACGCTCGCCCTGATCGCCGGGGTCCCGGCCGGAGCCCTTCTCGGCGAGGTCTGGGGCTGGCGTTCGGCCCTGTGGGCGATCGCCGGGGTCTCGGCGCTCGCCCTGGCCGCCGTCGCCGCGCTGACGCCGGAGCGGCCCGGTCCTCGCGTGCCGATCGTCCGGGTGGAGCTCCGGGCCGAGCTCGGCACGCTCCGCTCCCCCGGCCTGCTGCGCTACCTCGCGCTCGGGGTACTGGTGAACGGCGCGACGTTCTGCGCGTTCACCTACCTGGCGCCGCTCGTCACGGACGGCGCCGGGCTCGGCTCGTCGCTGGTGCCGGTGGTGCTCGCGCTGTTCGGGCTGGGGGCCTTCGCCGGCGTCTCGGCCGCGGGGCGCCTGGCCGACGCGCACGGGCACCTGGTCCTCGGGATCGGCATCCCTGTTCTCGTCGCGGGCTGGGTCCTGTGGGCCGTTCTCGCGGCGAGCCCGTCCGCGGTGTGGGTGCTCGCGCCCGTTCTGGGCGCCCTCTCGTTCGCCGTCGGCGGCACGCTGATCGCCCGCGGCATGGCCTCGGCCCACGGCGCCCCGACCATGGGCGGCGCGTTCTCGACGGTCGCGCTGAACCTCGGCGCACTGGTTGGTCCGCTGCTCGGCGGCCTCGCCATCGGGCCACTCGGGCTCGTGGGCCCGCTGGTGGTCAGCGCGTCGTTCGCCGCCATCGCCGCCGCGCTCTGGTCCGCGACGAGCCGATGCCGGGCCACCGCTCCCCCGAGCTGACCGGGACGCGGCCGCTCTGGCCGAGCCGCTTGGCACACTTTTCTGACCATGCACTTGCTGCCAGGATGGCGCGCTGGTCGGCAGCAGGTGCATGGTCATCCGGCCGGCAGGTGCCGCGCCGCGAGCTGACCACAGGGGTCCCCGGCCCGGCCGTCAGAGGCTGCCCCACTCCTCGGCGGCCTGGGCGAGTCGTGCGTGGACGGCGGCGAGGGCCGGGCTGGGCGGCGCGCCCCGCCGCACCGCCAGGTACAGCGTGTTCAGCGGCGGCGCCGCTGGATGGTGGAGCTGCACGACCTGCCCGCTCTCCAGCGCCGGCGCGACGAGGTACCGCGGCAGCACGGAGACGCCGGCCCCCGCGGTCACGGCGGCGAGCACCGCGCGCAGGTCCGGGACAACGACGGACGTGAGGTTGGGCGGCCGGAGCCCGAACTCGCTGCGCCAGTAGCGGCGCACGATCGGGAGCTCCTCCGCGTAGGCGACCAGCGGCAGGTGCGACAGCGCGGTGACCGGGTCGGCGGCGAGCCGCACCGGGTCCACGGTGTGGGCCAGCGACGCCGGGCCCACGAGCAGGAACTCCTCGTCGACCAGCGGCGTCGCCACGACGGCGTCCTGCCGGGGACGCACCGAGGACACGACGAGGTCGAGGTGCCCAGCGGCCAGCGCGGCCAGCAGCTCGTCCCCCAGCCCGAGCATGACCCGGACCTGCAGGCCCTGGGCGACCAGGGGCGCGAGAGCTGGTAGCGCCCGGACGGTCATCAGCTCCGCCGCGCCGCCGAGGCGGACGAGCCCCCGGACCGCCGGGACCTCGTCCGCGGGGCCCAGCGCGGCCCGGAGCCCGTCCACGTGCAGGCCCACCTGGGTGGCCAGCGCCACTGCCCGCTCGGTGGGCTCGGCACCCCTGCGCGACCGCACGAACAGCCGCGCCCCGAGCTGTTCCTCGAGCCGCGCGAGCTGGCCCGTGACGGCGGGCTGGCTCACGCCCAGGCGCTCCGCCGCCGCGGACAGCGAGCCGGTGCGGTAGACCTCAAGGAACGTCGCGAGGAGGTCGAGTCCCGGCACCCGCGTCACCATCCGTCCCCCGAGGTCGTGGCCCAGCCCTGCCTGGTGCTCAGGCTAACCATGTCGGCACGACGGCGGGCGGTCAGCGGGCGGCGAGCGCCTTGAGCACCGCCTCGGCGGTCGCGGTGCTGGACTGGGGGTTCTGCCCGGTGATGAGGTTGCCGTCCTGGACCACGGTGCTGCTCCAGGGCGCGCCGGTCCTGAGGACCGCGCCACGTTCGCGCAGCTCGGTCTCCACGAGGAACGGCGTGCCGTCCCCGAGGCCGCCCTGGCGCTCCTCCTCGTCCGTGAAGGAGGTGAGCGCGCGGCCCGCGTAGGCGAAGGCGCCGTCCGGGGTCTCGGCGCTCAGCAGCGCGGCGGCGCCGTGGCAGAGCGTGGCCACCGTCGTCTGCCGCGTGTTGGCGGCGACCAGCAGCCGGCCGAGGTCGGCGTCGGACACCAGGTCGGCCATGGGGGCGTGGCCGCCGGGGATGTAGATCGCGTCGTAGTCGTCGGCGCGGATGTCAGCCAGCGCGAGCGGGCGAGCCAGCTGGTCCGCGACGGTGTCCAGGTAGGTCCGGTACTCCGCGGCGTCGGCCGCTGCAACGCCGCCCCGTTCGTCCAGGCTGACCTCGTCGACGGTGGGCCGCACGCCGCCGGGCGTCGCGAGGACGACCGTGGCACCGGCGGCGGTCAGCGTGCGGTGCGACGCTGCGACCTCCTCGGCCCAGTAGCCGGTGGGGTGGGCGGTCCCGTCGGCGAGGCGCAGGCTGTTCGCGGCGGAGAGGACCATCAGGATCTTCGACATCGGTGGTTCCGACCTTCTCTGTGAGGGATGCCCGCCGGGTCGTGCCGGCAGGGACGCCGCGGTGTGTCGCGGCTCTGACCAGAACGCCAGGATCCATCACCGAATGCCGGGTCGGCCCGGCGCGGCCATAACCCTGCTTATGACACCGATTTGACCATGCACCTGCTGCCAGATCGGGGCCGCGTCGGGCAGCAGGTGCGCGGTCGGCCGCGTGGCACACTTTTCGGCGGCTGACCAGCCCAGATGGCATCGTCCCGAGGGGTGGACGCTTTTCCGCTCACATCGCGGTCATGCTTACGATCCAGGTCAATCATCCAGAGCGGTCGAGAGTCCTGGCTCAACGACACCGCAGCAACCTGCCTCCGGAGCGCCAATTCCGGGCAAGGTGCTAACGCCAGGTCCGATGGAGCTGATACGCATGGCAGTCGAGTTCACGCACCTTCCCCACGCCACGATCCTGGGTTACCCGCGCATCGGCAGACGACGCGAGCTCAAGCGCGCCGTCGAGTCCTTCTGGGCCGGGCGCACCACCGCCGAGGAGCTGGAGACCACAGCCCATGACCTGCGGCTGGCTACCGCTCGGCATCTCGCCGGACTGGGCCTGGACGGCACGGCCGCCGTACCCGGCTCGTTCTCCTTCTACGACCAGGTGCTCGACGCCGTCGCCCTGCTGGGCGCGGTGCCCGAGCGGTTCCGGGACCTCGTCTCGACAGGCTCGACCAACGAGGCCACGGGCGCGCTCTCCCTGGAGGGCTACTTCACGCTGGCCCGCGGCGAGGGCGACAAGCCGCCGCTCGAGATGACCAAGTGGTTCGACACGAACTACCACTACCTCGTCCCGGAGATCGGGCCGGACACCCCGATCGGGTTCGCGGACGACCGCGTCGTGCACCAGTTCACCGAGCTCGCCCGGCCCGCCGACGGCGGCCAGGCGGTCGTGACCCGCCCCGTGCTCGTAGGACCGGTGACGTTCCTGCTCCTGAGCAAGCCGGCGGACGAGGCGCCCGACGGCTTCCACCCGCTCGACCGGCTCGACGACGTCGTCGCCGCCTACGCCGACGTGCTGCGCGCGCTGGCCGCCGCGGGCGCTCCCTGGGTGCAGCTCGACGAGCCCGCGCTGGTCACCGACCTGCTCGACGTCCCGTTCGACGAGGTGGCGGACGCCGTCCGCCGGGCCTACGCGCGGCTCGCCACGGACCTGTCCCCCGCTGCCGGGGCGACCGGTACGGCCGAACGCCCCGCGATCCTGGTCACCGCGCCGTACGGCGACCTGCGCAGCGCGGCGGGCGACGGGCTCGCCCTGCTCGCCGGCACCGACGTCGAGGCGATCGCCGTCGACCTCGTCAAGGGCGCCGTCCCGACCGGCCCCGTCGCCGGCCTGGGGAACAAGACCCTGGTGGCCGGCGTCGTCGACGGGCACAACATCTGGCGCGCCGACCTCGACGCCCGCCTGACCACGCTGGAGACCCTGGCGGCGCCGGGCACAGGACTCGGTGCGGGAGCGGTCGCCGTCGGCACCTCGACCTCGCTGCTGCACGTGCCGCACGACGTCGCCGACGAGCCCCGCCTCGACGCCGGTCTCAAGTCCTGGCTCGCTTTCGCCGACCAGAAGGTCGCCGAGGTCGTCACGCTGGCGACCGGCCTGACCGGCGGCCGGACGGCGGTCGCCGACGCGCTCGCCGAGTCGACGGCCGCCGTACGGTCCCGCGCCGAGGCGCCCGGCGTCGTCGTACCGGAGGTGCGGGAGCGGACCGCTGCCCTGACCCCCGCCGACGTCGAACGCGCGCCCTACGCCGAGCGGGCGGCGGCCCAGCAGGCGAGGCTCGACCTGCCGCCGCTGCCGACCACCACCATCGGCTCGTTCCCGCAGACGGCGGAGATCCGGAAGACGCGGGCGGCCTGGGTGCGCGGCGAGCTGTCGGACGACGAGTACACGACCGCGATGCGCGCCGAGATCGCGAGCACCGTGGCGCTCCAGGAGGAGCTGGGCCTGGACGTGCTGGTGCACGGCGAGCCCGAGCGCAACGACATGGTGCAGTACTTCGCGGAGCAGCTCGACGGCTTCGTGACCACGGTGCACGGCTGGGTGCAGTCGTACGGCTCGCGCTGCGTGCGTCCGCCGATCCTGTGGGGTGACGTCTCGCGCCCCGCACCCCTGACCGTGGAGTGGACCGCGTACGCGGCATCGCTCACGCAACGGCCGGTCAAGGGCATGCTCACGGGGCCGGTCACCATCCTGGCGTGGTCGTTCGTCCGCGACGACCTGCCGCTGGGCGACACCGCCGACCAGGTCGCCCTCGCGCTCCGGGACGAGGTGACGGACCTGGAGGAGGCGGGCATCGGCGTCGTGCAGGTGGACGAGCCCGCGCTGCGCGAGCTGCTGCCCCTGCGCCGGGCCGACCACCCGGGGTACCTCGACTGGTCGGTGCGCTCGTTCCGGCTGTCGACCGCCGGGGCCGGCACCGCCACGCAGGTGCACACGCACCTGTGCTACTCGGAGTTCGGCCAGGTCATCGGCGCGATCGACGGCCTGGACGCGGACGTGACCTCGGTCGAGGCGGCGCGCTCCCGCATGGAGATCGTGCCCGAGCTGGCCGACGCCGGGTACGGCCGCGGCATCGGGCCGGGCGTCTACGACATCCACAGCCCGCGTGTGCCGTCGGTCGAGGAGGTGACCGAGCTCGTGCGGCTCGCCGCCAAGTCGATCGACCCGCGCTTGGTCTGGGTCAACCCGGACTGCGGTCTCAAGACCCGCGCGTACGCGGAGACCAAGGAGTCGCTCCGCAACCTGGTCAAGGCGACGCAAGAGGTCCGCGCCACCCTCTGACCGGGTCCCTGAAGGTCGCGAGGTAGAGCGCTTGTCCGGGTCTCCCTGGCGTCACGGGGAGACCCGGACAAGCGCTCTACCTTGCGGGCCTTCGGGGGGTCAGCCGACGCGCCACTTCTGGGCCGCCGTGCCGTTGCAGGTCCAGATCTGCAGCTGCGTGCCGTTCGCGCTGTTGCCGTTCGGGACGTCGACGCACTTGTTCGCGAGGATCGAGACCAGGTCACCGGCCCCGCTGAGCGTGAACCGCTGGGCCGCGTTGCCGCTGCAGTTCGCGAGCTGCACCGCCGTGCCGTCCGCGGTGTTGGCCCAGGCGACGTCCATGCACTTGCCGCCGGCGCGCAGGGTGCCGTCGGAGTGGAAGGTCCAGCGCTGCGCCGCCGTGCCGTTGCAGGTCCAGATCTGCAGGCGCTTGCCGTCGGTGAACTCGGAGTTGGGCACGTCGATGCACTTGCCGCCCACACCGATCAGGGCCTGTCCGCCGCCGCCCGACGTCGTCGTGAGCTGCAGCCCGTAGGTGCTCAGGATCGGGTTCAGCGGCTGGTAGATGAACCGGCCGCCCGAGGAGCAGTCGCCGATCCGGCCGGACGTCACGCCCTGCGCCTGGTCGCCCGACAGCACCGAACCGCCGGAGTCGCCACCCTCTGCGCACGCCGATCCCGTCGCCATACCGGGGATGTCGCCGTTGCCGTAGTTGATGGTGACGTTCTTCTCCTGGATGACGCCGCAGCGCCAGCCCGTCGTGCGGCCGGAGCGGCACACCGTCGCGCCGATCCCCTGCTCCGCCGAGCCGGCCACCGCCGCCGTCCCGCCCGCGTAGTTGTTGACGCGCGGGGTGGGCGTCCAGTTGCTGTTGGTCGCCACCCAGGCCCAGTCGTGGCCCGGGAACGTGGAGGCGCGGTAGGTGCCGAGCGCCGCGCCGTCCGGTGCGTTGACGGGGTTGCCGGCCGCGCCACAGTGACCGGCGGTGACGAACCCGCCCTGCACGGCGAAACCGATCGAGCACAGCGTGACGAACCCGTCGCCCGTCGGACGGTGGAACTCGTCGCCACCGCGAATGTCGCGCGCGAGCTCGGGCGCGACCTTCGACCTCTCGACCCGCACCACGCCGGCCGGCACGTCCGCCTCGGCGATCATCGCCTTGGCCGCTGCGACGTCGGCGGCCTGGACGACCACCTCGTTGGTGGTCGGGTCCGCGTACCAGGCGTGCACCGAGGGCGCGGCGCCCACCTTGTCCAGGGACTCCTTCCACGACGTGAGCGCCTCGAGGCTGTGCGGGACGACGACGGCGTCGGCGCCTGCCCGCTCGGCGATCTTGGCCGCAGCGGAGGTGGTGACGGCGACCCGGGGCGCGTCGGCGCCCTCGGGCAGCCAGGTGCCGGCGTAGGCGCCGCCGAGCCGGGCCGTGAGGTGGGCCTCGACGATCGCGGCCTCGGCGTCGAGGGCGAGCCGGTCGGGGATCTCGGCGGGGGTGAGGCCGAGGTCGCGCACCATCGCGCGGACCTGGGCGTCGGGCAGCTCGGCACTGGACTGTTTCGTGCCGAGCTGCGTCGCGCTGAGCTGCTTCGTGCTGAGCTGGGTGGTGCCGGCCGACGTCTGCGAGGGCGGCGCTGCCCCCGCTGCGGCGGCTCCGGTGAACGTTGTACCGACGACGATCGCGGCGGCCGACAGCGCTATCAGAGAGCGGGAGGCTCTCAGGGATCGTGACATGGTGTGCTCCTCATCAGGCCTGGGGAACCGGGTGCCTGGGAGCGTATTGACGCCGCGTCACCACCAGAACGGGTGGGACGGCGTCGTGTGGAAAGTACCTATCACCCCTTATGTGCCCAGGGATGACCAGGTCGTCAGCGGGGCGGGCGCTCCCCGCTCCCCCGGGCGACCACCCGGGTCGGCAGCACCACGAGCTCCACGGGCCGCGACGGGTCCGCCGACCGCGCCACGGCGAGCTCGGCCGCGCGCCGGCCCATCTCCACGGCGTCGTACGCCACGACGGTGATGCCCAGCAGGTCGGCGAGCTCGAAGTCGTCGAAGCCGACGACAGCCACATCGGAGCCGCCCGGTGCGTCCCGCAGCGCCTGGAGCGTCCCGACGGTCACGCGGTTGTTCGCCGCGAGCACCGCGGTGGGCGGTTCCGGAACCGCGAACAGCTCCACCACCAGGTCCCGGGCGGCCGCCACCGAGTGCGCACCCGAGCGGAGCAGGCGCTCGGCGTCGGGCAGCCCGGCGTCGCGCATGGCCGCGAGGAACTCGGTGCTGCGTTCCTGGTAGGTCCACAGGTGCGGCTCGTCGCCCACGAAGGCGATGCGGCGGTGCCCACGGGCGAGCAGGTGGTCGACGGCGGCCCGCGTGCCGCCGCGGTTGTCGATGACCACCGTGTCGACGTCCATCCCGGCCGCCGGCCGGTCCACTGCCACCACCGTCAGCCCCGCGTCGATCTCGCCCTGCAGCGCGGAGTGGTCGGCGCCGGCGGGCGTCACGATCAGCGCGCCGACGCGCCGTTCGAGCAGCTCGCCGGTCAGCGACCCCTCGCGCGCGGGGTCCTCGTCCGACGACGCCGTGAGCAGCTGCAGCCCGTGCTCCCGCAGCTCCCGCTCGATGCCGCTGGCGAGGGCCGAGTAGAACTGGTTGGCGAGGTCGCCGGTGATGAACCCGACCAGGCGCGAGAAGCCGCCACGTGCGAGGTCGGCGGCCACCGCGTTGCGCCTGAAGCCCAGCGAGGTGGCGGCGTCCTGCACCCGTTCGCGCGTGGCGGCGGCCACGTTGGGCTCGCCGTTGAGCACGCGGGACGCCGTCTTCAGGCTCACCCCTGCGGCCTCGGCCACCACTGCCAGCGTCGGACGACGGATCATTCAGGCCTCCCGGCGCTTGCGCAGCAGCATGTCGATGATGATCGCCAGCAGCAGCACGGCGCCGGTCACCATGTAGCGCGCCGCCTGGTCGACGTTCATCAGTGTGAGCCCGTTGGCGATGGACTGGATGACGAGCACCCCGAGCACCGCTGACCACGCGCTGCCCCGCCCGCCGAACAGGCTGGTACCGCCGATCACCGCCGCGGCGATGGCCACGAGGTAGGTGTCGGCGCCCCCGGTGCCCTGGTTGGCGGCGCCCAGTCGGCCCGCCGCGAGCACCCCGCCGAGCGCGGCGAGCGTCGAGCAGGCCACGAAGCACAGCACCACCGTGCGCCGCACGGGCACGCCCGCGAGCGTCGCCGCCCGCCGGTCGCCGCCCACCGCGCGCACGGACCGGCCCCACCGCGTGCGGCGCAGCAGCACGTCGGTGACCACCACGAGCAGCGCGAAGAGGAGCACCGACCAGCCGATGCCGCGCGCGGTGCCCGCGTACAGGTAGGCCACTATCGCGGACAGCACGGCGGCCAGGACGAGGGTGCGGACGACGATCTGCGGCACGCTCGCGCAGGCGAGGTCCGCGCGCCGCCGTCGGGCCCGGGCGGCGACCTGCAGGGCCGCCGAGGCGAGGACCGTCACGGCGACCAGCGCCCAGGCGACACCAGAGGGCAGGAACCCCTGCTGCACCGAGCGGACGAACCACGACTCGAACGGCAGGTTGATCGAGCCCAGCGGCCCGAGCACCCGCAGCTGCACCCCGGCGAGGAACAGCAGCCCGGCCAGGGTGAACACGAAGCTGGGCAGCCCGAGCCGCGTCGAGAGCGCGCCGTAGCCCAGCCCGACCACCACCCCGCAGGCCAGGGCGGCGAGGATCGCGACGGCCACCGGCCAGCCCAGGGTCACGGAGCCGACGGCGACGACCGCCGCCGCGAGCCCGCTGAGCGACCCGACGGACAGGTCGATCTGGCCCACGAGGAGCACGAGCACGACGCCGAGCGCTATGACCCCGACGGGGGCGCTCTGCAGCGTGAGGTTGACGAGGTTCTCGGGGGCGAGGAAGGCGGGGTTGACCGCGCCGAGGATCAGCCAGATGCCGGCGAGCGCTGCGACGATCGGCAGCAGGCTGTTGCGGCCGCGCATGCGCTGCCAGACGGCGCCGGGCAGGCCCGCGCCGGTGACGCTCGGTGGTGCGCTCATCGGCGTGCCGCCTTGTTCGGTCCGGCCTGCTTGGCTCCCGGCCGGACCGCGCCCGTCATGGCGGCGAGCAGGTCCTCGTAGGACGCGTCGCCATCGAACACGTCGTGCACGCGGCCGAGGCGCAGCACGAGGATGCGGTCCGCGACCGCCTGCAGGTCGCCCGCCTGGTGGCTGACCAGGACGACGGCGTGGCCGCGCTCCCGCAGCCGGACGATCAGGTTGAGCACCTCGGCGGTCTGGCGCACACCCAGGGACGCCGTCGGCTCGTCGAGGACCACCACGCGCGGCGAGCCGAGCAGCGCCCTGGCCACGGCGACGACCTGGCGCTGGCCGCCGGACAGGGTGCGCACGGGTTCGCGCACCGTGGGCACGCTGGCGGCGAGCTGGTCGAGCAGGCGCCAGGCCTCGCGCTCCATCGCCACCTCGTCGAGCAGGGGCCCGCGCCGGGTCTCGTGCCCGAGGAACAGGTTCTCGACGACGTCGAGGTCGTCCACGAGGGCCAGCTCCTGGAACACCGCGGCGATGCCGAGCGCGCGGGCAGCGGCGGGCGAGCCCAGCACCACGGGGCGCCCGTCGAGCAGCACCTGGCCGGCGTCCGGCCGGTGCGCGCCCGCGAGGACACCCGCGAGCGTGGACTTGCCCGCGCCGTTGTCGCCGACTACGGCGAGCACCTCGTGCTCGTGCACGTCGGCGTCGACGTCGACCAGGGCGCGGACGCCGCCGAACCGCTTGGACACGCCCCGCAGGGAGAGCACCGGGTCGCTCATGACTCCTCCTGCCCGATCAGGCCCGCACGCTCGCAGGCGGCCTCGTACGCGGGCACGCAGATCTGCTCGGTGGAGTAGACCCGCCCGTCGACGATCACGTGCCGGACGTCGGCGGCAGCGACCGCGCGCGGTGCCAGCAGCATGGTCGGCACACCCTCGATGACCACGCTCGCACGGGGGTCCTCGCCGCGCAGCACGCGCACGGCCAGCTCCGCGGCCGTCTGGGCCTGCTGGTCGGTCGCCTTGTAGACGGTCATGTACTGGTCCCCCGCGATGATCCGCTGCACGGCGGCGAGCTCGCCGTCCTGCCCGGTGGTGACCGGTACGGGGTCGAGCCCCGCGGCCTTCGCCGCGGCGATCGCGCCGCCCGCCATGCCGTCGTTGGCGGCGAGGATGCCGTCGACCTGGCCCGGGTACCTGGTCAGCATCGCCTCGGTCCACTCGGTGGCCTTGTCGGGGCTCCAGTCGGGTGTGTAGTGCTCGGCGAGCACGTCGATGTCCTCTCCTTCGAGGGCTCGGCGGGTGCCGGCCGCGATCGCGAGCGCGTTGGGCTCGGTCGCCGAGCCGTGCACCAGCAGTACCCCTGGCCGTCCGTCGTCGGAGCCGTCCGAGCCGTCGTCGGCCCGTTCCTCCGCTCGCTCGTCGACTCGCTCCTTGACCGCGCCGACCAGGGCCGAGCCCAGCAGGAAGCCGATGAACTCGTAGTCGTACGACACGTAGTAGTCCGCGCCGTCCACGAACCGATCGTAGGCGATCACCTGCGCGCCGAGCCTCTTGGCCTGCACCGCTATCCCGACGGCGGCGACGGTGTCCACGGCGTCGAGCACCAGCACGTCGGCACCCTGCGCGAGCATCGACTCCGCCTGCTGGAGCTGCGCGGCGGCGTCCTGCCCCGCGTTGGCATACAGGACGGTGCAGCCGGGGCAGCGGCGGTCGACGACGGACACGAAGGTGGGCCGGTCGGAGGCCTCGTAGCGGGCGGTCTGCGCCTCCGGCAGCAGCAGCCCGATGGTCCCCTCTGCCACGGCGCCCTCGGCCCCGGCCTGACCCCCGGGCCCGCCGGCCCCGCTGCCCGTACACCCACCGAACAGAAGCCCAGCCGCCACGACCCACCCCACCGCCCGCTGAGTGCGGGTCCGTGGAGTGCTGGGGGCCTGGGCGGTCATTGGGCCACGCCCAGGGAGCCGAACATTCTTGCCTGGTCCAGGGCGGCCGCCAGGGCGCCGCGGACGCCCGCGTCAGCACCCAGGGTCGAGGGGATCACCTCGACGGGGCCGCGGGACGTCGCGACGATGCGCTGGCCGAGCGCGGTGCGCAGCGGTTCGAGCAGCACGTCCCCTGCCTCGGCGAGCGTGCCGCCGATGACCACGACGTCGGGGTCGACGAGGTTGCACAGGTTGGCCAGGGCGATGCCGAGGTGCCGGCCGGCGTCGAACACGACACGGCGGCAGCCGGCGTCGCCGTCGAGCGCGCGGGCCACGAGGTCCGCGAGGGTGAGGTGCCCCGCCTCCGGCGGGAGCATCGACAGGAGGCTGGTGGCGCCCACCAGCATCTCGAGGCAGCCGCGGTTGCCGCAGCGGCAGACGGGACCGTGCTCGTCGACGGACACGTGCCCGATCTCGCCGGCAACCCCGGACCTCCCGTGCAACGCCCGGCCGCCGAGCACCAGCCCGCCGCCCACGCCGTGGGAGACCCTGACATAGGCGACCGAGTCGTACCCCGCTCCGGCGCCGAACCGGGCCTCCGCGATCGCGGCGAGCGTCGAGTCGTTGTCGGCGGTCACGGGGACGTCGAGCTCGGCGCCAAGGATCTCGTCGACGTGCACGCCGTCCCAGCCGCGCATCATGCCGACGGTCACCACCTGGCCGGTGCGGATGTCGACGGGTGCAGGCACCCCGACGCCGACGGCGAGCAGCTCGGACGGGTCGGCGTCCACGGCCTCCATCATCTCCCTGACCAGCATCGCGACGCGCTGCAGGCCGGCGTCCGCTCGGTGGTCCGGGGCGAGCGGCATGCGCTGCTCGGCCAGGACCCGCATGGATGCGTCGGAGAGCGCGACGCTGAGCGAGCGCATGCCGAACCGGATGCCTGCGACCACACCGAGGTTGCGGGCGAGGGTCACCTGGAGCGCGCGCCGGCCGTTGCGCGTGGACTGCGCGGTGTGGAGCACACCGGCGGTGGTGAGCTCCTTGACGATGTTGGAGATAGTGGCTGGGGACAGCCCTGTGACGCCGGCCAGCTCGATCTGCGTGAGCGAGCCACGCTGCTGGACGGCGCTCACGATACGAGCTCGGTTGGCCTCACGCAGTGAGGTCTGCGAGCCCGGGGTCACCCGATCCGCGCGCACAGCGCCCAGGGTAACCGCCTTCCAGGCGGTATGACGGGTTTGGATACACGAACTGAACCTTGAGGTCACGATCAGGCTTCGCTTGCGTTCAATTCTTGACACCAACGCGGCCCAGTCGTTCGATAGGACCCGGGTTCACGGGCGTACAGGCGCGCCCGGCCGGTCGCAGGAACGATGCCGTCCTGCGCGCGAAGTGACTTCACCTTCGGCGCGCACCACGACGTCGTCCGGGTCGGTGCTCCAGCGACCGAGGAAGGTTGAGGGACCCCAGATGCGTTCGAACCGGAGGATTACCGCGACGGTGGCGACAGCCGCTGTTCTCGGTCTCACGCTGGCCGCGTGCGGCGGCGGGAACACGGGTGGCGACGGCGGTACCGAGGGCGGCGGCAGCCAGGTCGAGGTGTTCACCTGGTGGGCGGCCGGCTCCGAGAAGGCAGGCCTCGACGCCCTGGTCGGCGAGTTCGAGAAGCAGCACCCCGGCATCGAGTTCGTCAACGGCGCCGTCGCCGGTGGTGCGGGCTCCGCCGCGAAGGACCTGCTCCAGACCCGCCTGCAGGCGCAGGACCCGCCGGACACGTTCCAGGCCCACGCCGGCGCGGAGCTGCAGGACTACATCGACGCCGCGCAGATCGAGGACGTCTCCGACCTCTACGACGAGTTCGGGCTGACGGACGCGTTCCCGGCCGACCTGGTCGACCGGCTCTCGTCGGAGGACGGCGCGATCTACTCGATCCCGTCGAACATCCACCGCGCGAACGTCGTCTGGGCCAACCCGACGGTGCTCGAGGAGAACGGGATCGACCCCGCCGCCGAGTACGAGGACCTCGACGCGTGGATCGCCGACCTCGAGACCCTCGACGCCGCAGGCGTCACGCCGCTCTCTGTGGGCACCACCTGGACCCAGGTGCACCTGCTCGAGACGGTGCTGCTCGCCAGCCTGGGCGCCGACGCGTACAGCGGGCTGTGGGACGGCAGCACCGACTGGGAGGGCGCCGAGGTCACCGCGGCGCTCGAGAACTTCGAGACCCTCATGGGCTTCACCAACGACGACCGTGACGGTCTCGACTGGCCCGAGGCCACCCAGATGGTGATCGACGGCGGCGCCGCGTTCAACGTCATGGGCGACTGGGCGGTCGCGGCGTTCGAGGAGCAGGACAAGGCGCTGGGCACGGACTTCACGGCGGCCCCCGTCCCGGGCACCGACGGGACGTTCGACTTCCTCGCCGACTCCTTCACGCTGCCGGTCGGCGCCCCCGACCCCGAGGGCGCCAAGGCGTGGCTGGAGACCGTCGGCTCGCTCGAGGGCCAGGTCGCGTTCAACAAGGCGAAGGGCTCCATCCCCGCCCGTACCGACGCCGACCCCGCCGACTTCTCGGAGTACCAGCAGACCGCCATCGAGTCGTTCGCGAACGACACGATCGTGTCCTCGCTGGCCCACGGCGCGGCCACCCCGGTAGCGACGCTCAACGCGATCTCCGACGCGACGAGCAAGTTCACCACCGGCGCGTCCGACCTGGCCGGGTTCCAGTCCGAGCTGGCAGCCGCCGCACAGGGCTGACACCGCCGTAGGTCGCGGGGCGGGGGGGGGGCGCGAAGGCGGGCGGGGGGGGCCCCCCCCACCGCCCCCAAAACACCCCCACCGAAGGGGGTACAAAAAAGAAAAGGAGAGAGGGGGGTTGGG
>NZ_JBFAKY010000019.1:0-80211 GCF_040656015.1 Promicromonospora sp. NPDC050249
ACCGGGACTCTGGTCACGGGTGAGGGTCTGGTGCTGCGGGAGGCCACTGTGTTGAACGCGGACCAGTTCCGCAAGGTGGCCCGCCGGTTCGCGACGGTCATCGACCCCGACACCGACGACCTCGATGATGACAAGGCCGCTCAGGGCGAGTTCCTGGACCTGGCCAAGACGTTCGGTGGGTACCACGTCGCCGGGTTCCTCACCGACGAGCACGGCCTGCAGCTCACCACCGCGATCAACGCGGTCCTGGGCGCACCCTCCGCGGAAGACACCCGCACCACCACGCAGCGTCGCGCGCAGGGTCTCGCGGATGTGGCGCGGGTGGTGCTGGACACCAACCAGGCCTCCCCGGGGGCGGCGATCGCGCCGCACCTGAACGTGACGGTGTCCTGGAACGAGTTGGTCGCTCAGGTCACCAGGACCCGTGACGGGCTGTGCCTGTCCTGCGGACAGGCCACACCCGGTCGCGGCAACCGCCCGGGCGCTGGTGCGAAGGTCCCCGGCACAAGCACCGGTGCAGGTGCAGGCACCGGCACCGGCGCGGATGTTGGTGCAGGCGCGCTGGACACACGCCCTGCGGCCGGTAGCCCGACCAGTAGTTCGACCGGTAGTCCGAGTCCGGGTGGAGGTCCGGGTGGAGGTCCGGGTGGCTGGGATACAACGGAGCCGACACTGTCCACGCTGCTGTCGCCCGGCGGTCCGGTGTTCACCGAGACCGGCGGCCGCGCCCCACGCGCCCTGCTGCGCCGGTTGGCGTGTCACAGTGCGATCACCCGGATCGTGTTCGGACCCGACGGCGCAGTCCTGGACGTGGGTCGTGCCCAGCGCACGGTGTCGGGGCAGATGCGACGCGCTGTCATCGCCCGCGACCAGCACTGCGTCTATCCGGGGTGTGACCAACCGCCGTCACGGTGCGAGGTCCACCACGCCATCACCCACTGGGCTGATGGTGGGGACACCTCGGTGACCAACAGTGCGTTGCTGTGCTGGTACCACCACCAGCTCGTCGACACCAAGGGCATCACCATGCACTGGACCGGCAAGGCCCCGGCCGACACCACGGCTGGTGCTCTGCTGGAGACCGGGTGGGCCTTCACCGACGCCTACGGGCACCGCATCCACCTACCCGAACTCATCGAAGCCCAACTCCGACCGGGCACGGACGCGACCGCCGATCCGCCGGACGCCGGAGCCGCCTGACCAGGCCGGACCCGGCACGACCGCGGGCAATCCACCTGATCCGGCTGCCGGGCCCGCAGAAGCCGCCGGCCGCCGAAGCCGCCGTCCGGCGACTCATGGCCGAGGTCGCGCCGGGACCAGACCAACGCCGTCCGACGGGCCTCCGCCCGGGGATCCTCGGCTAAGCGCTCGCGCGCACCACCAGCTCGGGGGCGAGCACCACCTCGCGCGACGCGCGGCCGGGCTGCGCGATCTCGTCCAGCAGGAGCCGGGCCGCGGCGGTCCCGATCTCCGCGATGGGCTGGCGCACGGTGGTCAGCGGCACGGCGGCGACGGCGGCGAACGGGATGTCGTCGTACCCGACCACCGCTATGTCGTCGGGGACGCGGACGCCCGCGGACGTCAGACCCGCGATGATGCCTATCGCGTGCAGGTCGTTGCCTGCCACCACCGCGTCGGGCCGGCGGTCGGGCGGCAGGTCCGCGATCCGCAGCCCCACGGCGGTCCCGTCGGCGAGGTCGAGGTCAGGCGCACGGACTATCTCCAGGTAGACGCCCGGCGTCTGCCCCACCGCGAGCCGGCAGCCGTCGAGACGGCGTTCGACCTGACGCACGCCCTCGGGTCCCGCTGCGAAGAGCAGGCGTCGCCGCCCGGCGTCGAGCAGGTGCTGCGCGGCGAGCCGGCCGCCCTCGCGATGGTCGAGCGAGACGGACGACAGGCGGTGCTCCGGGTCCTCGTGGTCCACGAGGACGATAGGGGTGCCCTGGTCCCGGCGTCGGCGCAGCGGCTCCAGGTCGTCGTCCGAGGGCGAGACGACGACGCCGTCGAACCGGAGCTGCTCGAACAGGTCGAGGAACCGCTTCTGCTGGACCGCCGACTCGTGCGTGCTGCCCACCACCACGGCGAGCCCGTTGTCCGCCACCAGCTTCTCGACCGCCGTGGCGATGCCGCCGAAGTACGGGTTGGAGGCGTTGACCAACGAGGCGCCGACGATCCCGCTGGGCCGGCCGCGGAGCTGTCGCGCGGCCATGCTCGGCACAAAACCGAGGCTGTCGATGGCGGCAGCGATGCGTTCCTTCATCGCCGTCGAGACCCGGTCCGGCCAGTTGAGGAAGTTCGAGACCGACGCCACCGACACCTCGGCCTGGCGAGCGACGTCATAGATCGTTATTGGGCCTTCGTCGCTACGCCGATTCACGCCTCCCATCTCATCACGGACCGCGGCCGAAGACGGCGCAATTAATCCCTACCAGCAGAGATCACGGCGATTCACTAGGGTCCGAGGGTGCATATCGAGACCGACGGCCGCCCCGCGACGGCAGCAGAGCTGTTCAGCACCTACGGGCACTTCACCGCCATGCAGGTGCGCGACGGCGGGGTCCAGGGGCTGTCGAACCACCTCGACCGGCTCGACGCGGCGCACCGCGAGCTGTTCGGACGCCGGCTCCCGGGCGAGCGGGTCCGCGACCTGGTGCGGCACGCCCTGGCCGGCGCTGCCGATGCTGCCGGTACCGCCGCTACCGCTGACGCCTCGGTGCGGGTCCTGCTGCGCGACGCCGAGCGGATCTCGGTGTCGGTCGCCGAACCGAACCACCCGCCCGCCGCCCCACAGCGCCTGCGTTCCGTGCAGTACCTGCGCCCGTTCCCGCACCTCAAGCATCTGGGCAGCTTCGCGCAGCTCGAGTGGGCACGCCGGGTCCGCCTCGACGGGTACGACGACGCCCTCCTCACCGCGCCCGACGGTGCCTTCGCCGAGTCGTCGATCGCGAACATCGGGTTCCTCCGGGACGACGGCACCGTCGTCTGGCCGGATGCGCCGCAGCTGCACGGCATCGCGATGCAGCTGGTGGAGGCCACCACGCCGTCTACCCGACGAACGGTGCGGCGGGACGACGTCGCCGCGTTCGCGGGGGCGTTCCTGATCAACTCGACAGGGGTCGTCGCCGTCACCTCGATCGACGACGTGCCGCTGCCCGAGCCCGGGCCACTCCTCGCCGGAGTGGTCGAGCGCCTCGCCGACGTCCCGTGGGAGCGCGTCTAGGCGGAAGCCCGCGTCAGCCGGCGGCGTTGGCCGCCTCGAACTTCTGACGGGCGTTGGCGATCTCCTCCTGGTGCTCCTCGGACCAGCTCACCAGGGCCTGCGTGGTGCCGAGCAGCGTGCGGCCCAGCGCGGTCAGCTCGTACTCCACGCGGGGCGGCACCTCGGGGTACACGGTGCGGCCGACGAGACCGTCCCGCTCGAGGTTGCGCAGGGTCACCGTCAGCATCCGCTTGCTGATCCCGTCGATCTCCCGGACGAGCTCCCCGAACCGGAGCGTCTTCTCGTCCAGCAGCGCGATCACCAGCAGGGACCACTTGTCGGCGATCCGGTCCAGGATCTGCCGCACCTGGCAGTCCTCGCGGGCGTCCCACTGGAAGGGGTCACGCTCGAACCTGCACGCCTCGGCGTCCTCCCGGCCGACGTCCGTGGTGCCGACGGGCTTGGTTCCCTCGAGGGAACCGGGTGACGTCAAAGTGCCTTCTTGTGCCATCCGTCGATCGTGCCCAAGGATCGTCATGGTTACAAGTGGTAACCATGCGGGACTTGAGCGAGGAGATCCTTGTGACAGACGTGCGAGATTCCGTACGGCCGGCAGCGAACCCGTCGGCGAACGCCGCACGAACCGGCTGGGGAGTACTGGCCGTCGTGTGCGGTGCGCTGTTCCTCGAGGGGATCGACATCGCGATGCTCAACGTCGCGGTGCCGGCCATCGCCGCCGACATCGGCCTGGCCACCGCCGACGCGCACTGGGTGATCAGCGCCTACGTGCTCGCCTACGGCGGCTTCATGATCTTCGGCGGGCGCACGGCAGACCTGCTGGGCCGACGTCGGACGTTCCTGGTCGCCCTCGCCGTGTTCGTCGCCTTCTCCGGGCTCGGCGGCCTCGCCGACGAGGCCTGGGTGCTGATCGTCGCCCGGTTCGTCACCGGCGCCACCGCGGGGTTCATGACGCCCGCGGGCTTCAGCCTCCTGACGACGAGCTTCCCCGAGGGGCCGCTGCGCGACCGGGCGCTGGCCATCTACGGCGCCATCGGCGCCGGCGGGTTCACGCTCGGCGTGGTGGCGGGCGGCTTCCTCACCGACGTCGGCTGGCGCTGGGTGTTCTTCGCACCGGTCATCGTGGGCGCCGCGCTCTGGATCGCCGGACGGGCCGTGATCCGGCCGGACACCGTCTCCGAGCTGCCGCGCCGCGGGTTCGACCTGGGCGGCGCGATCACCCTGACGTCGGCGATGGTCGCGCTGATCTACGGGGTCGTGGCGATCGGTGAGGGCGAGACGGCCGCTGCCGGGGTCATGTCGTTCGTGGCCGCCGCCGTGCTCATCTCTCTGTTCGTGGTGATCGAACGCCGGGTGGCGGACCCGCTGCTGCGCCTCGCGGTGCTGCGTGAGGGGCTGCTGCTGCGGTCGAGCGCCGCGGGGCTGCTGTTCATCGGGGCGTTCTTCGCGTTCCAGTTCCTGGTCACGCTCTACCTGCAGGAGTTCCAGGGCTGGTCCCCGATCGCGACGGGCCTCGCGTTCGCCGTCATGGGCCTGGACATGATCCTCGCTCCCCTGGTCACGCACCGGCTCGTCAAGCGGTTCGGGAACGCGCCGGTGATGGTCGCCGGCCTCCTGGCCGGCGCGGTGGCCTTCGCCCTGGCGCTGCGCATCGACGGCTCGTGGGGATACCTCGACCTGCTGCCGTCGCTCATCCTGATCGGTGTGATGTTCGCGCTGGTCTACGGGCCGCTGACGGCCGCAGCCACCGCGGGCCTCGACGAGTCCGAGCACGGGGTCGCCGGCGGCGTCGTCTACACGGCGTTCCAGTTCGGCGCGGCGCTGGGCGTCTCGATCGCCACCATCGCGCTCGTCGAGGGGCACGCCGCGGACGCCGACTGGTCCGACTACCGGCGCGCTCTCCTGGTCCCGGCGATCGGCGCGGCGCTGGCCCTTGCTCTCGGCATCTCGACCTGGGTCCGCGCCCGCCGGCCAGCCGTGGCAGCGCGCTGACGGTCCCCAAAGTCTCTTCCCGGCAAGTCCTTGCGCATGCTTCCGCACCCAGGAGCATGCGCAAGGACTTGCTCGGGACGAACCTTGGGGACCAGCCGAGCGGCGGGTGATTCCCGGATAAGTTCATCGGCCTGACGGAACCTGTTCATCGGTGCGTGGCCGGAGGGATCGATCGTGTGCGTGCGCCGCCGTCCGACGGCGGCGCGACGGCGTGCACCATGCGCCCGCCTCCCCCTGCACACGAGGAACCCCCATGAGTACAACGACCCCGAATCGCCGGTGGTCCAGGTCCCTGGCCGTGGCTGTCGCCGCGGCCACCCTTATGACAGCGCTGCCGTCCGTCGCCCAGGCGGACGAGCTGACCCTGACCGACACGGTCGAGGACGTCGGCCCGGGCATCAGCCTGCGACACCTGAAGGCGGTGGACGAGGCCGGCTGGTACGACGCCCGCTTCCTGACCGTCGACCTCGCCGAGGACGCCGTCAGCACCGACCTGCTGACGGCCGGCCCGGTCGCGTCGGCCGGTCCGCTGACCACCGCCGCCAACCGGGCGGGCGCCGTCGCGGGTGTCAACGGCGAGTTCTTCGACATCGGCAACAGCAACGCCGCGCTCGGCGGCGAGGTGCAGGACGGCGTCCTGCGCAAGTCCGCGGACGTCGGCGGGCGTGAGCACGTGGGCGTGACCCGCGACGGGATCGCGCAGCTCGTCGACCTCGCCGTCGACGCGAGCGCCGACCTGGCGGGCGCCGCGCACGACGTGCTGGCGGTGAACGCCGCGAACGGCGGTGGCGTGCCCGCGAACGGCATGGTCGCGTACACCCCCGTGTGGGGCGAGTACAGCCGCAACCGCGGGTTCACGGGTGTCGCGGCCGACCGGATCGCCGAGGTGATCGTCGACGACGGCGCCGTGGTGTCGGTCGCGCCGTCCGGTCCGGCCGGTTCCGGGACGCTGCCCGAGGGCGGGTTCGCCCTGGTCGGGAGGGACAGCGCGGCCGACGCCCTGCGTGCGCTCACGCCGGGCGACCCGGTGTCGCTCAGCTACGAGCTGGCTGACGACGCCGCCCGCGACCTGGAGTTCGCGCTCGGCCACGGCGGCACGATCGTGCGTGACGGCAAGGTGGTCGACGGCCTGCAGACGTCGGTCGCACCGCGCACCGCGCTCGGCTTCCGCGACGACGGCCGCACGCTCGTCCTGGCCACCTGGGACGGCCCGGGCGGTACGGGCAAGGGCGGCGTGGGCATCGACAAGGCCGCGCGCGACCTGGTCCGGCTCGGTGTCGAGACCGCGGTCAACCTGGACGGCGGCGGCTCGACCACCATGGTCGCGCGGGCGCTCGGCGACCAGGACGCGACCCTGCGGAACGTGCCATCGGACGGGCACGAGCGCAACGACCCGAACGGCGTGGGCGTGTTCGTCGCCCCCGGTGACGGGCGCCTGCACGACCTGCTGCTCGCACCGGCCCCTGGTACGGCCTCGGCCGACGGCGACGTCAAGGTCTTCCCTGGCCTGCGGCGCACCCTGGTGGCCAAGGGCGTGGACGACCACGAGACGCCCGTCGTGGTGGACCCGCGCTCGGTGCGCTGGGACGCCCACGGCGCGTCCGTGGACGGCGGGGTCGTCGAGACCTCCGAGAAGGCCCGCGGCGAGATCGAGGTCACCGCACGCTCCGGCCGCGAGCGCGACGCCCTGGACGTCCAGGTGCTCGGCCCGGTCGACGACGTCGAGCTGTCGACCGACCGCCTGTCGATCGCCGACGCCGCGACGTCGTCCGCCGTCACCGTGGTCGTGACCGGACGCGACGGCCAGGGCTTCACCGCACCGATCGAGGCGTCCGACCTGGAGCTGGACTATGACCGCTCCGTCGTGCGCGTCGAGGCGGCGGCCGGTGGGCTCCGGATCACCCCGCTGAAGGACGCGGCGACGATCCTGACGGTGTCCGTGGCGGGCGAGCAGGTGCAGCTCCCGATCACGATCGGCGTGGAGAACGTCACCGCCTACGACTTCGACGACGACGTGCTCGCCCGCTGGCGCAACAACAGCACCCGGGCCACGACGTTCTCCGCGGACCCGGACGGGCTGCGGGTCGACTTCGAGGGGATGCGCAACGTCGGCATCTCCGCGGCGTCGGCGGCCGTGCGCGTCCCGGTGCCCGGCCAGCCGCTGCGCCTGCGGATGCGGCTCAGGTCCAGCATCGCGGTGCCCAGCGGGCTCACCTACCTGGCCTACGTCGACGCCACCGGCAAGAGCGGCGGCGTCTACGGCACCGGGCTGACGGCGTCGGACGACTGGCAGCAGGCCACGTTCACGCTTCCGGCGGCCACGGCCTACCCGATCGCGGTCTCCGGCTTCCAGGGCATCAACACCAACGCCGCCCAGCAGAAGCCGGGCACGTTCGTCCTGGACCGCATCGAGGCCGACGTGCCGACGTCGATCGAGCTGCCCCCGCGCCCCGACCTGGAGCCGGACCCGCTCGTCTCGGCCGACGGCGCGGGGCTCGACGGCCGCGGCACGTGGAACTTCGCCACGCTGTCCGACGTCCAGTTCACCGCCGACAACACCGAGCTGACCCAGGTCGCCACCACGGCGCTGCACACGATCCGCGCCACCAAGCCGGACCTCGTGGTCCTCAACGGTGACATCACCGACCGCGGCCTGCCGCAGGACATCGCGCTGGCCCGCCAGGTGCTGGAGGACGCCGGGTGCGACCTGGTCCCGGTCGGCGAGGAGCCGCCGTCGGGCAGCACGCCGGACCCGCGCGGCGGCACCGTGCCGTGCTACTACGTGCCGGGCAACCACGAGTCGTACGGGCTGAACAACACGCAGGCGACGCTCGACCCGTTCGTCGCCGAGTTCGGGCAGCCGTACCGGACGTTCGACCACAAGGGCACGCGGTTCGTGCTGCTCGCCAGCTCGTACGGCACGCTCCGCGGCACGGCGTGGGACCAGCTCCCCATGCTCCGCAAGGCGCTGACCGACGCCGAGCAGGACCGGTCGGTGCGCAACGTCGTCGTCTTCGCCCACCACCCGGTGGCCGACCCGGGCGACACCGCCGCCAGCCAGCTCGGCGACGGCAACGAGGTGGCCCTGGTCCAGAACATGCTCACCGGCTTCCGGGAGCGCACGGACAAGGGTGCCGTCATGGTGGGGTCGCACGCCCAGATCGTGGACGTGCACCGCGAGGAGGGCGTGCCCTACGTGGTGCTGCCCTCGTCGGGCAAGAGCCCGTACGGCACCCCGGACCGGGGCGGCTTCACCGGCTGGGTGAACTGGTCGGTGGACCCGGGCGAGGACGCGGACGAGCAGTGGGTCGAGGCCGACGTCCGCGCGTTCGCGCAGTCGGTCGCGCTGACCACGCCCGAGACGCTCGAGGTGGGCGCGACGGCACAGCTCAGCGGCAGCGTCGTGCAGCCCAACGGCGTCGCGCCGGGCACGCGGGTGGTGCCGCTGCGCTACCCGATGTCCGTGCACTGGAGCGGGTCGCGCAACCTGGCGATCGGCACGGGCGAGCGCGCGGTCGAGTCGGCCCGCAAGGCCGGCAAGACGGCGGTCCTCGACCCGGAGACCCGCACCCTGACGGCGCTGCGCCGCGGCGAGGTGACCGTCTCGGTCACGAACGACGCGATGCGGCCCTACGCCGGATCCGGTTCGCTCGCGCCGGTCACGACGTCGGAGACGATCGCCGTCGTCCCGGCAGCGAACGCCGGACCGCGGATCACCGCAGAGGCTCCGGTGTTCACGGCGCAGCCCGTGGGCACGCGCGGCCAGGTGCAGAAGGTGACGATCACGAGCAACGGCACGCAGCCGGTGCGGATCCGCTCGGTGGACGTCGTGGACGACGAGCGGCGCGGCCCGTTCACCGTCGACCACGACCGCTGCGACGACCGGACGCTCGCCCCGGGACGCACCTGCGAGGTGTGGGTGCGGTTCGACCCGGAGCGTCCGGACGTGACGTCGACGGCGGAGCTCCGGCTCACGACGGACGGCGTCGACCGCACCGTGACGGTGCCCCTGACCGGCACGAGCACCAGGCTCACCTGGGCCTGGGGTGACGACGGTCCCGCGCGTCACTGAGACGCGCGGCCGGCTGGTGACATGAGAAGGTCCGCTTCCAGGATGCCGTTGGGCGCGATTCCGGCGTGAAGACCGTGCCCGACCGTGTCCTGGAAGCGGACCTCTGTCACCCGGGGCCGGACCGACGCTCACGCGCCGGCCCGGCCTCCGTCACGAGTCCGAGCGGACTAGCCGCAGAACTCGTTCAGCTCGAAGTTGTGCACCACCGTCGTGCCCTTGATAATGCGCGCGTTCTTCGACTCCGGCGGGTACCCGGTCGCCGAGCTGAGCAGCGTCAGCCGGTTGTTGGAGACCCCCATCCAGCGGGCGTAACCACCGTCCGCCCCGGTCACGAGCGTGACGTCGTACTCGGACCCGTCGATGACCACGAAGGCGCCCTTCAACGGGACGGTCTCGTCGTCACAGGTCGCGCCCGTCACCGTGCCGGCGATCTTGCCCCAGCTGGGGGGCGGGGTCACCTTGAGCGACACCTGCACGCGCGGCTCGTCGTACGGCGTGCTGCCGTTCGCGATGACACCAGCGGTGTAGGTGCCTGGCTGGTCCACGCGGCTGCTGTCGAGGTCGACGTACACCTTCGCGGACTGTCCGGGCTCCAGCGTGAACGCCGGCGGCTGGACGTCGAGCCACGGCACGTCGACGGTGGTCTCACCCGTCACGTTCAGCACCGTGTGCATGAACGGGAAGCCGAGCTCGGCGACCGTCGTGGGCTCGGGCGTGTTGCAGTCCGTGGACGCGATGTACGACGGCGCCGTCTCCGGCTCGGCGTTGGACCCGATGAAGAACCCGGGCTCCGCGACCACCTCGACCACGAGCGTGCCGCCCGCCGGCGCGGTGCCGGTGACCGGCACGTCCACCATCGTGAGCTCCTGCGGCTCGATGGACACGACGGACGAACCGAGCAGGGTCATGTTGTCGTAGACGAACTCCCCGTCCAGCTCGTACAGGTTGACCGTGACGTCGGAGGCGCTGTCGGCGAGCTCGATGCCGAAGGACACGTTCGTCACCGCGAACTCACCCTCGATCTCGAAGTCCTCCAGGGTGAACGTGCGCAGGAACTTTGTCAGACCGGCCGGGCACGCCGCGGAGTTGCCCGGTGTGATGTCCTGCGACGAGGAGTGGGTGATGGTGGTTCCCTCGCCCGCCAGCAGCGACGGCGGGGCCGCCGGAGTCACTGCCTTCCCCGGGCGCTTCCCGTTCCGTGCCAGGCGGTCGCCGTCCTTCGCGGCGGCCGTTCGGTCCGCGACCGCTGCCTGTGTGCCCGACGTCGCCGTGCGCACCTCGGTCGCCTCACCGGTGGCACCCTTGATGACGCCGGAGCCGCCCTTCGACCCGAGGATCTCGAAGTCGGACGATCCCGGAGCCACCTCGACGGCGGCGGGCGCGGTGCCCTCGTTCGTCACGGTGAAGCTGCCGGACCTGGTGCCGCCCAGCTGCACCTCCCTGGCCAGGGAGCCCGGGGAGACGGTGAGGAGCGGGGCCGCCAGCTTCACGTCCTGCCGGACGATGGCGTCGGCGACGACCTTCACCGAGGCGTTCTTGGACTTGTAGTCCTTGGCCGCGTAGCCGATCTTCTGCGCACCGACCTTCGGCGAGAACAGCGAGTAGTACCCGGCGCCCGCCTTCGGGTTCTCGGGGTCGGTGGACTCGGCGCTGTGGTCGGCGCCAGCCGTCACCGTGGCGCCGTTGACGCCGTCACCGGTGTTGCGGTCCTTGACGAACCCGGCCACGAGGCCGCCGTCGACCGGCGTGCACGCCCCGAGAGCGACGTTGTCGACCTGCCACCATCCCGACCACGCGGCGTCGCCGTAGTGGAACTGGACCCGTACGTCGGACTGACCGCCCGCGCCCGGCAAGGCGACGATCGTGCGGCCGAGCCCGTCGGAGGTCTGGTGCAGCGCCGTCGCCCAGGTCTCGCCGCCGTCGACGCTGACGTTGACGTCGGCGAAGTCGTCCACAGCGAAGTAGCTCTGGTCGAACGTCAGGAGCGGCGACTCCAGGTCGCTCAGGTCGTACGAGGGCGACGTGAGCGTCGTGTCCTGTGCCCCGTCCTCGCCGTAGGCATCGCTGTTCACCTCGGCGAACAGCCCCTCGCCGCCGGTCATGTTGCCGTACTCGAAGGCGTCGTCGAAGGTCCAGACCTGCTCGGTGCCCTCGAGGTCCTCGACGGTCCAGCCGTCGGGCACCTCGCCGGACTCGAACTCCTCGGTCCCTGCACCCGCCCCGGTCATGGCGTAACCCGGGGCCGTGCACTCGTTGAGGACGGGCAGCGCGGCGTTGGCGGACGTCGGCTCCGTGCCCACCTCGATCTCCTGCCTGAACGCCCCGTACCCGGTCACGGACGGCTGCACGACCAGCGTGTGCGTCGCCTCCTCAGGAAGCTTGATCGAGTACTTGCCGGTGAACGGGTTGGTCCAGGCGACGACGCTGCTCGGTGCGCCCTGCACGGAGATCTTGGCGTCGAGCGGCCAGCCGTGCCCGGAGCCGTCGGTGACGGTGCCGCTGACGGTGGTGGTGGGCGCGGCCTCCAGGGTGACGTCGACAGTGGTGGTCTCGCCCTCGACGACGTCGGCCTGCGCGGTCCCGGTCAGGAAGCCGAAGGCGGAGACGCTCAGCTCCTGGGCGCCCTCCTCGAGGCCCAGGCGGTAGGCGCCCTCCGCGTCGGTGGTGTCGGAACGCTCACCGGCGGTGACCCGCGCGCCGGCGACCGGCTCGCCGTCGGGCCCGGTGACGGTGCCAGCGACGAAACCGAAACCGTCGATCGGCGCCTTGGCGATCAGCGCCTCGACGTCGAGCTTGCCCTCGCCCCACACGTTGTTGTCGGCGGGGGTGCCGCCGCAGGAGTCGTCGGCGACGTCGGTGGACGTCTGGTCCAGCAGCTGCTTGGTGAACTCGATGTCGCCCACCAGGACCGGAGCGGCGCTCCACAGGAGCGCGACGGCGCCCGCGAGGTGCGGGGACGCCATGGAGGTTCCGCTGAACGCGGCGTAGTCGCCACCGGGGACGGAGGAACGCACCTCGTCACCGGGTGCGGACAGGTTCGGCTTGGTCTCGCCCTCCTCGCCCGGGCCGCGGGAGGAGAACACGGCGATGTCGCCGCTCTCCCCGAACGCGCCCGCCGCGTAGGTGGCCAGGTTCGCCCCGGGGGACGACGTCGACTGGCAGCCCGCCTCGCCCGCGTTGCCCGCAGCCCACGCGCCGAAGATGCCCGCGGCCTCCCAGGCCGCGATCTCCTCGGACATGAAGTCGTTGATGGCGCCGGGCTCCTGCATGCCCCACGAGTTGTTCACGACGTGCGGGCGCTGGGACGGGTCGGGGTCCGAACCGTCGGCGCGCGTCGGCGCGAGGATCCACTGCCCGGAGGCGAGCAGGTCCGCGTCGGAGCAGGTGGCGCAGCCGTTGGCCGCGATCCAGTCGGCGTCGGGTGCGACGCCGATCTGGTTGCCCTCGCCGTCGTCGCCCACCATGGTGCCCATCACGTGGGTGCCGTGGGCGTCGATGTCGCACGGCGCTCCGTCGCACGAGCCGCTCGCGTCGAACCAGTTGTAGTCGTTGCTCAGGCCGTCGTCGCCCAGGTAGCCGCGGTAGTGCTGCAGCAGGGCCGGGTGCTCGACGTCGACGCCGGAGTCGATGTTGGCCACGGTGATGCCCTCACCCGTGTACCCCTGGTCCCACACGTCGGGCGCGTTGATGGCGTCAAGGCCCCACTCGGTGGCGAGCGGCGCGTTGGCGGTCGGCGCCTTGCGCTCGACCGGCTCGATGGGCTGGGCCACGAACCGCTCGTGGACCTGCTTGACCTCGCGGCTGGCGGCGACCTGCTTCGCGAGGGCCTCCGTGCCGTCCTCGACGAGGATCGCGTTGCTGATCCAGTAGGTCTCGTAGTCCGCGCCAGCGGCCTTCAGGTCGGCGACGACGTCCGCCTGCGACGCCTTCGCCGTGCTGGTCAGGGCGTCGTAGACGAACTGGCCGCGCTCGCCCCAGTCGGCGATGTCCTTGGCCGGCTCCAGGTCGGGCGAGTCCGCGAACCGGATCCAGAAGTCGGCGGACTCCTTGGTGTCGAACCGGGTCTGCACGGCGGGCGTGATCTTGTCCGCCGCCCGCTCCGGGACGTCGGCGGTGACCGCGGGCCGTGGCCCGGCCGACGTCGGCGTACTCGCGAGTGCAGGTGTCACGCCCACCGCTGTTGCCAACAGGGCGCCGACCGCTGCGACAGCGATAGGCGCGCGTCGTCGTGGCATGCGACTGTGCATTCTTGCCTCCGGGGTGCAAGCGCCCCGCGCGGGGCGCGACCACTGGCCCACGAGCGTGTGCCAGGTCACACTCTGTGAGGCGGGGGTACAAAGGGCAACGAAAGTCACCCGGGTGAGAGGCCCGGGGATGCCGTCGGTGGTCCGCTCCGGGAACGCGGTTCGGCTTGATTCCGGGCACGGGAGCATGCCGGACGACGTTCTCACCACGGACCGGGTGAATTAACGAGCACGTGCTCGGAATGTCCTGAGCAGACGGCGACGTTGGGGCCGACATGGACTTCAACCAGCAGATCATCGACACCTTCCGCGCCAACGGCGGAGAGGTCAACGAGCCGATCCAGTTCGGCAAGGGGCTCGTCCTCGTCCACGTGCCCCGCAAGGACGGCAGCATCCGCATCGCGCCGCTCGCGGCCATCCACGACGACGGCGCCTGGCACATCGTCGGGTCGGCGGGCGGCTCGCCCAAGAACCCCGCCTGGGTCTACGGCCTGCGCCGGGCCGAGCAGGTGGACCTCGAGGTCCCCGGCGACCCCGTCCAGACCCTGCAGACCAAGGTCGAGGAGCTCACCGGCGACGAGCGCGACGCCTGGTGGGAGCGTTTCAAGGCGTTCTCGAGCGGCTTCGCCGCCTACGAGAAGACGGCGGAGGGCCGCGTCTTTCCGATCTTCCGGCTCGTCCCCTGACGGATCCGGCCCGGCCGGCGACCGCCGGCCGGGCCGTCCCGCTCGCGGTTGACGGCCACGCCGGCCGTCGGCGGCGTCACACCGGAAGGATCACGCGGACCTGGGCCCGGATCTCCTGCACGACGTCGTCCACCGGGTTGGCGCTGTTGATGGTCGGCGCCATGGCGACGAACATGATCGCCGACACGATGTGCGCCAGCGTGGCGGCGTCCGGCGCGGTGCGATCGTCACGGAGCAGGACCGCGACGATCGCCTCCTCGGTCTGGATCGTCAGGCCGAGCGCCTCGCGGTGATGCGGTTCGGCGGGGTCGCCGAAGACGATCTCGCGCAGGTAGGTCCGCCCGTTGTCGACCTGCTTGCGGTTGCACTCCACGACCGGCCGGACGATCGCCATCACCGCGTCGAGCGGGTCGGTGATGCCCTCGGCCGCCTGCTTTCCCTGGACGAGGGCTTCGGCGTACAGGGAGTTCTGCACGAGCAGCAGGAGCTCGCCCTTGGTCTTGGCGTAGAGGAACAGCGTGCCCGCCCCGATGTCTGCCTTGTCGGCGATCTCCTGGGTGGTGACCTCGTCGACGCCGCGCTCGGCGAAGAGCTCGCTGGCGGCGGCCATGATGCGTTCACGCTTCAGCTGCTTGTTCCGCTCGCGCCGTCCGACCGGCTTGGAGGCGAGTGGCATGGCTGCCCTCCTTCGTTGCTGGGTGGGATCAGTACTGAGCGCGGTCATTCTTCCACGGTGACCAGCGCCGTCATCGCTCGTACTGCTGGAGCACCTTGCCGTCCTTCACGAACGTGAGCGCATCGGTCACCTCGTAGGCGTGAGCGGCGGAGGCGTGCGGGGCGAGCATGTCGGACAGCCTCGCGAGCTCGGCGCTCCCGAAGAAGGCCGCCCGCGCCGCCGGGTCCGCGAAACCGAGGATGAGGGACGCGTGGAACTGCTGGTCGACAGGGTTGTCGTGCGCGACGTTCGGGGTGTCCCAGAGCTTCTCGTTCCAGGGCAGGAAGACCTGGGTGCGCAGCTCCCGCAGTACCCCGGTCTCCGCCAGGGCGGGTACGAGCTCGTTCGTGAGGAACTTCCGGAACGCGCCGGTCCGGACGCCGTCTCGCCGCCTCAGGTAGACGAGGGCCCGGGCGCCGACCTGCTGGCCCGGCCCGGCGACGTCGTACCAGCGCGCCGAGCTCGGCGGCCCGGCGTACAGGAAGGTGCGCCGGAAGACGTTGATCTCGTCCTGGTAGGCCAGCTTGGTCTGCTTGCGGCCCAGCAGCGGCGACAGCACCGACCGGAAGGTGACCTCGGCGACGCCGTCGATCCGGCGGTCGGCGGGGATGGCGGTCTGGACACCGGGGGTCGCCGGCCACAGCCCGGGGTTGTGCTCCGCCAGATGGATCTGGCGGTACTCCTCGAAACCCGGCGTCGCGGAGATGATCTTCGAGTGCGGGCCCTTCCAGTAGTCCACGCCAGTCTGGCGCGGCTGGTCGGTGCGGAACCACAGCGGGATCGAGGAGACGAACGCCTTCTTCGTCGCGCGAGGTGCAGTACCCATGTCCTTGCCTTCGTTCTGTCGGTCGGGGCGTTCAGGGCGGGGTGGGGTGGGACGAGCGGTCAGCCGGCGAGGAACTCGGCCGCGACCGGTGCGAACTTCTCGTGGAACTGGAAGATGCCGCCGTGCCCGGAGTCCGGGTAGATGACGAGGGTCGAGTTCTTGATGCGGCGGTGCAGGTCCTCGGAGAGGACCGAGGGCACCATCCGGTCGTTGTCGCCGTTGGCGATCAGGGTGGGTTGCGTGAGCTTCGACAGGTCGGACGGCGCCGAGCGCCCGAACTTCTGGATCGCCTTGAGCTGCGTCCGGAACCCCTTCAGCGGCATGTCCGTGTCGCGGTCGATCGTGCGCTCCTGGAGGCGCTTGATGAACGCCTTCGCGGCGGGCTTGCCGGTGGCGTTGCGGTTGAAGAACAGGAACTCCTTCGGGTCCGACCGGGTCAGGGTCGCGCGCAGGATGTCGTAGTAGGTGACGCCGACGACCTTGTCCATGTCCTTGCCACCCCGGGGTCCGGTGCCGGTCAGGACGAGCCTGCGGACCAGCTCGGGGTGCTTGACCACCAGGTCCTGCGCGACCATGCCGCCCAGGGAGAACGAGAAGATGTCGATGGTGTCGAAGCCGAGGGCCTTGATGAACGTGTAGGCGTCGTCGGCCATGGCCTCGACGCTGTCGGGCACGCTGCCCGTCGAGCTGCCGACACCCCGGTTGTCGAAGGTGATGACGTGGCGGTTCTGCGCGATGGCGTCCACGATCCGGGGGTCCCAGTTGTCGAGGGTCCCGGCGAGGTGCACGAAGAAGACGACGGGGATGCCGCCCTTCGGGCCGAGCTCCCGGTAGGCGTAGGTGATGCCGCCGGCGTCGATCGTGCGAGCCGGGGCCAGCGCGTACGAGGTGATGACGGATTCGTTCGAGGTGTCGTTGGTGCTCATGGTGCTCTCCTGTTTCAGCTTCTGCGATGGGTGGTAAAGAGTGGAAGGTGGGGCGTTGAGAAGGCTGGTCAGGCCCTGGTGATGACTGCCTTGCCGCGGATGCCGCCCCTGCCGATCGACTGCACGGCCTCCAGGGTCTGGTCGAAGTCGTAGACCCGTCCGACGACGGGGCGCAGCACGCCCTTGTCGACGAGGGCGCCGATCTGGCGGAGCTGGTCGCCGCTGGGCTGCATGAAGAGGAACTCGTAGGCCACCCCGAGCTTGCGCGCCTGGCGGCGGACCTTCCCGCTGAGCGCTGCCATCACGAGGCGCAGCACGGGGTTCAGGCCTCGCTCCCGGGCGAACGCGGCGTCAGGCGGCCCGACGATCCCGATGACCTTGCCCCCCGGACGCAGCACCCGGAGGGACTTCTCGAGGGTCTCCCCGCCAACGGTGTCCAGCACCAGGTCGTACCCGTCCAGGAGCTGCTCGAAGTCCTGGTTGCGGTAGTCGACGACACTGTCGGCGCCGAGCTCCCGGACGAAGTCCGCGTTGCCGGCGCTGGCCGTGGTCGCGACCGTGGCGCCGAGGTGCTTGGCGAGCTGGATCGCGATGCTCCCGACGCCGCCGGCGCCGCCGTGGATGAGCACCCGCTGACCGGGCCGCACGTTGCCCCTCTCGACGAGCGCCTGCCACGCGGTCAGAGCGACCATCGGCAACGAGCCCGCCTCCTCGAGCGAAGCCGTCTCCGGCTTGAGCGCCAGATCGGCCTCGTGCACCGATATCCGCTCGGCGAACGTCCCGATGCGGTCCATGCGGGGCTGGGCGTACACCTGGTCGCCGAGCGCGAAGTCCCGCACCTTCGCGCCGACGCCGATCACCGTTCCGGCGACGTCACTGCCCATGACCTGCGGCAGCTCGAACGGCAGGAACGCCTTGAACGCCCCCGACCGGATCTTCTCGTCCACGGTGTTGAGCCCGGCGGCCTGGACCTGGACCAGCACGTCGTGCTCCCCGACGACGGGCTCGGGAACGTCCGCCTCCTGCAGCGGCTGCTGGTACCTGGTCATGACGAACGCGCGCATGGTGTCTTCCTTCGAGGGTGTGTTTCTGAGTTGACTCAACTTTGAGCGCACTCACTGAAATTGTCAAGAGATGGCGCACTGAGACGCGCGTCACCGCTCGACAAATGCCATACGAATGCCGTCGAACGCGGGCAGAATGACTCCCGACATCCACCCGAGGAGGACGCCATCACCCGGTTTCAGCGCGTACTGGTCACCGGAGCCGCAGGCCGCATCGGCCGCGCGGTCCTCGACGTGCTCGCCAGGGAGTCGGTGCCCGCCACCGCGCTGGTCCTGGAGGATCCGGGCGACCTGCCCGCCGACCGCGTCGTCGCGGGCGACGCCCGGTCGCCGGAGGTGGCGGAGCGGGCGATGGAGGGGGCCGACGGCGTCATCCATCTCGCGGCCATCCCGACCCCGCTCGACGACCCGCCGGAGGTCGTCTTCGGGACCAACACGCTGTCGACCTTCACCGTGCTCGACGCGGCGGGGCGCGCCGGCGTCCGCCGTGCGGTGATCGCTAGCAGCCAGGCCGCCTCAGGTCTCCCGTTCGCGGGGCGCGAGCTGCACCCGGTCTACGTGCCCGTCGACCAGGACACGCCCGACCAGGCCGCCGACGCGTACGCCCTCTCGAAGCGGGCGGACGAGCTCACCGCCGACATGATGGCGCGGCGCTACGGGATGCCCGTGGTCGCGCTGCGGTACCCGTTCATCGGGGGCACCGACGAGCGGCTCCCCGAGTACGCGGACGCCGTGGCGAAGGACCCGGCGATCGGCGCGGGGAGCCTGTGGGCCTACCTGGAGACGCGCGACGCCGCGGACGCGGCCTGGCTGGCGCTCGGCTGTGCCGCCGACGGCGCCGTCGTCATCCACGTCGCGGCGCCCGAGACGCTGGTGCCCGCGCCTACTGCGGAGCTGCTGCGCCGGTACCACCCGGACACTCCGGTGCGCCGGCCGATCGAGGGGCGCGCGGTGCCCTACGACCTCACGGCCGCCGAGCAGGTGCTCGGGTTCCGCGCCAGGCACCACGTGGTCGGCACGCCGTAAGGGAGCCGCTTCGAGCCGGGGGCGCAGGCCTCAGACCGGAACGGTGACCGCCGACGCCGGCGCCCCCGCCCGCACCCAGCCGTGCGTCGCGGCGTGCCACCCGAGCTGCACGCGCGTCTCGACGTCCGCGAGGTCCATCAGTGCTCGCACCCGCCGCTGCACGGTCCGCAGGGACGTGCCGAGCTGCTTGGCCACCGCCTGGTCGGTCAGGCCGGCGAGCATCAGCCCGAGGATCCGCGCGTCGTCGTCGTCCACCTGGTGCGCCACGCCACCCGCCAGCCCGTCCGTACCGACGAGCAGCGGCGTCGCGTGCTCCCAGACGATCTCGAAGAGCGCCATCAGGGCGTCGAGCAGCGCGCTCTCGCGCACCAGCAGGGCGCCGACGACGTCGCCGGACGACGTGAGCGGCATGAGGGCGAGCTGCCGGTCGATGACGATCAGCTTGAGCGGGACCCGCTGCGCGAACCGGACGTCCTCCCCGGCCTCGGTCGCCTCCACCGCCTCGTCGACCGTCACGGCCTGGGTCTCGAGCATGCTGCGCTCGACCACGACGCGGTACCGCACCCCGCGCGCCACCGCCTGGTCCTCGGCGGAGTTCTCCTGGCTCGACGTCACGATCACCGGCGGCCGCACGAACGCGTCGACCCGCTCCCGCGCCCCCAGCTGGAGCTGCTCGAACCGGTGCCGCACGGCGTCCTCGCCCCGGACGACGTCGACCACGTCCGTGGGGCCCCGGCCGGCGGCGGCCACCCGGTAGACCTCCTCCAAGCGGTTCAGCTCGACCTCGGCGTGCCGCACCTCGTTCTGCCGCCGGGCAAGCAGCGCGCCGAGCGCGATGGCGGGCGGCGCGGCAGCGAACCGCCGCTCGTCCCCCGTGATCCGGGCGGCCAGGCCGTGGTCCTCCAGCCGCCGCAGCAGGCGGTGCGCGTCACCCAGCGACGTCCCGTAGGCGCTGAGCGCCGCCGCGAGGTCGGCGACGGTCGCCGAGGGCATGGCGACGAGCTCGCTGTACGCGAGGGTCTCGTCAGGGGTCAGTCCGAGCACGTCGCCGAGCATGGCACTCCTCCGTCAGGTTGCGGGCGGCCCCACTCTGGCGGAGTCACGCCATGCCGTAAAGCCGCCAGGACGCGGCCCTTGTGAGGTGTCGTGCCCGCTGGGAGTGTCCACCACCATGAGATCCAGAACCCGCCGCGCCCTACCGGCGGTCACCAGAGCCGCCACCCGGACTGTCGCAGCAGTCACCGCGTCCGTCCTGGCGGCCGCGGTGATGAGCAGCGCGCACGCATCCACGGCTCCCGAGCCGCCCCCCGGCACGACCAGGGCGGGTGGCACCAGCACCGCGGCCGGCACCGCGCCGCGCACACCCGCCCTGGCCGACGGCCGGACCACGGTCACCCTGGTGACGGGTGACGTCGTCGACGTCGGCACCACCGACTCGGGCGCGCTGACGATCGGCGTCGAGCCGGCCGACGGCGGAGCCGTGCGGACCCAGCAGGTCGGCGACCACCTCTATGTGCTCCCCGACGCCGCGCTGCCGTACCTGTCGGCGGGCACGCTCGACCGGCGGCTGTTCGACGTCACCGCGCTCCTGGAGCTCGGGTACGACGACGAGACCATGGACGCCACGCCGCTGATCCTGGAGCGGGCCCCGGCCCGCGCGCGCTCGGCCGAGCTGCCCGGTGCCACGCGGACGCTCGACCTGCCGAGCATCGACGCCGACGCCGTGACCGCGGACAAGTCCGCGGCCGACGCCTTCTGGTCGGCGGTGGCCGCTCCCGGCGACCGTGCCTCCGCGCGCTCCGCCGCGGCGGACGCCGGCTCGTTCGCCGGCGGGATCGAGAAGATCTGGCTCGACGGCAAGGCCGAGGCCACCCTGGACCGCAGCACGGCGCAGATCGGCGCGCCGGAGGCGTGGGCGGCCGGCCTGGACGGCACGGGCGCGACCGTCGCGGTGCTCGACACGGGCATCGACGCCACGCACCCGGACGTCGCGGACTCGGTCACCGAGGCGCGGTCGTTCGTACCCGGCGAGGAGGCGGCCACCGACGTGCAGGGCCACGGCACACACGTCGCGTCCACCGTGCTCGGCTCGGGCGCCGCGAGCGACGGCCTGTACCGGGGCGTCGCGCCGGGTGCCGACCTGCTGGTCGGCAAGGTGCTGGACAAGGACGGCTACGGCCTCGACTCCTGGATCATCGCGGGCATGGAGTGGGGTGCCGCCAACGCGGACGTCGTCTCCATGAGCCTCGGCGACTCCAGCCTGAACGACGGCACCGACCCCATGGCGCAGGCGCTGAACGCGCTGAGCGCCGAGACGGGTGCGCTGTTCGTCGTCGCGGCGGGCAACAGCTACGCCGAGGGTTCGCTGGGCAGCCCGGGCACCGCGGACGCCGCTCTCACGGTGGGCGCGGTGGACGACGGCGACGTGCGCGCCGACTTCTCCAGCTACGGCCCGCGCGTGGGTGACCACGCGATCAAGCCCGACCTCACCGCACCCGGCGTCGGCATCCTCGCGGCCCGGTCCCAGCAGTCGGGCGGCGAGGGCTGGTACGTCTCGATGGACGGCACCTCGATGGCCACCCCGCACGTCGCGGGCGCGGCGGCGATCCTCAAGGGCGCGCACCCGGAGCTCACGGGCGAGCAGCTCAAGTCCGCACTGGTCTCGTCGGCCGCCGACATCGACGCCCCCGCGTACGAGGTCGGCACGGGACGTCTGGACGTCCCGGCCGCGCTCGACGGCGTGGACGCCTCCGGCGGCGGGTTCCTCGGCTTCTACGGCTGGCCGCACGACGGCGACGAGCCCGCCACCAGCACCGTCACCTACACCAACACCACGGACGCCGACGTCACGCTCGCGCTGAGCACCGACGTCGTCGGACCCGACGGCGCCCCGAGCGACCTGGTGACCCTCTCCGCCGACGAGGTCGTGGTGCCCGCCGGCGGGACCGCCGACGTCACGGTCTCCGCCGACGCCGACGACGCCCCGCTCCCGGGCAAGTACAGCGGTGCCGTGGTCGCGACGGACGCGTTGGGCGAGGTCGCGGTCCGCACCTCGACGGCGCTCGTCAAGGAGGAGGAGCGGTACGGGCTCGACATCACGGCGCTCGACCGCTCCGGCGAGCCTGCCACGGGCTGGGTGGACTTCTACCGCTACGGCGACCAGTTCGTCAGCACCCTGCCCATCGACCCGGCCACGGGTGAGGTGCCCACGCAGCGCCTGCTGCCCGGCGTGTACTCCGCCACCGCGTTCCTCGACGTCGACGGCTCCAAGGGGGCCGGCTCGACCGGCGTCGCCCTGGTCGGCGACCCGCAGGTCGTCGTCGACGACTCCGACCAGTCGCTGGTCCTCGACGCACGCGAGGCCACCGAGCTGACCCTCGACACGCCCCAGGAGAGTGAGGTCGCCCACCGGCGGTTCCAGTTCTTCAACGACTCAGGCATCGGCGGGACGTTCGCGACGTTCGGCGCCACCTACGCCGTGCCGCTCGACGTCGACTCGTTCTTCGCCGTGCCAACGGGCGCGGTCGACAGCGCCGACTTCGACTTCGGCGTGCGGTGGCGGGCCATCGAGCCGGCGCTCGACGTCCGCGCATGGACGCCGCGGCCGGTCCGGTTCGAGCCGGTCTACCAGGCCGGGTCCGCCCGTCTCGACGGCCGGGTCGCCCTGCGGGCCGTGGCGGCCGGCACGGGCACGGCCGCCGAGTACGACAGCGTGGACGCCGAGGGCAAGGCCGTGCTCGTCACCCGCGACGCTGCCGTGTCCGCCGAGGAGCGCGAGGCCGCGGCCCAGGCCGCCGGCGCGGCGCTGCTCGTGGTGGTCAACGACCGTCCGGGGCCGCTGGTCGAGTACGTCACGCGCGACGACCTGCCCGTCGTCTCGGTGACTGCCGCCGAGGGCCCGAAGCTGCTCGCGGCGGCCGCCACGGGGCGGCTCACGCTGACCGGCACCGCCCAGGAGTTCCCGTCCTACCTGTACGACGTGTCGCGGAGCTGGCCCGGCGAGATCCCCGGCAACCTCGCGCTCGCGCCGACCACGCGGCAGCTCGCGACCGTGGAGAGCCGCTACAACGATACCGAGGAGCGGCTGGTCCTCGACGACCGCGCCGACTGCCGCGACTACCAGTGGCCGCCGTGCCTCAGCGTCCACGCGCTGCAGGACACGGCGACGGTCCGGACCGACTACGTCTCGACCTACGACGACGTCACCTGGTACGAGGACGTGCAGCACGAGAGCGGCTGGGGGCAGCGCGGGGTGCGGCAGGCGTACGAGCCCCGCAGCACCACCGTGCGCGACTGGTTCGCCCCGGTGACGGCGCCCCGCACGGGCGACGGCTACTGGGGTCCGTGGCACGGCGGCGACTGGTTCGCGGTCAACGTGGCCCCGTCGAGCGGCCAGGACGGCATCACCGGCGGCTTCCCGTGGGGCGAGACCCCGGTGACCTCCCGCCTCTACCAGGGCGACACCCTGGTCCGGGAGAGCATCGGCCAGGCCGTCCAGACGACGGTCCCGGTGGCCGACGGCACGCAGGAGTACCGGTTCGAGATCGACACCGACGCCGCGGACGACCAGCACCGGTACTCGACCAGCACCCGCACGTCGTGGACCTTCGTGGCCGACCAGGCGGACGACGCCGTGCCGGGCCAGCAGGGCACGCCGCTGCCGCTGGTCCAGCTCGACTACGACGTCGACACCGCGCTCGACGGGACGGTGCGGGCGGGCAGCACCGTCCCGTTCGTGGTGGCGCCGTACACGGTGCCTGGCGCTCCGCGCGCCGGTCAGGTCGTCGGGGCGACGCTCGACGTCAGCTACGACGGCGGCGACAGCTGGTCGAAGGCCAAGCTGTCCAAGGACGGCGACCACTGGGTGACCCGCCTGCGCATCCCGTCTCGCGGCGCCGAGCTGGTCTCGCTGCGGGCGACCGCCCGGGACGACGCAGGCAACGCCGTCACCCAGGAGGTCGTCTCGGCGTTCGGGGTCAGGCGCTAGCAGCTCACGTGAGCCGGGCCTCGACCCAGGCCCGGCTCACGTCCGCGCTGGCCCTCGGGTCCATCGAGGCCCGGTCCACCTCGATCATCACCCAGCCGTCCCACCGGTCCGGGAGCGCCGCGAGCACCGCGTCGAGGTCCATGTCGCCGAGTCCCGGCTCGCGGAAGAGGCCGCGGTCGACGACCGTGCCGTAGGGGGCCGGTTCCGCGCGGCTGGCCGCGGCCACCGTGAGGTCGAGATCCTTCACGTGGATGTCGACGAGCCGGTCGGCGTGCCGCTCCAGCATCCGCACGGGGTCGATCCCCGCCCATGCCAGGTGACCGATGTCGAAGGAAGCACCCAGCAGGGACGCGGGTATCGCGGCGAGAGCGTGCTCGATCTCCTCCTCGGTCTCGATCCACGTGCCCACATGGTTGTGCAGTCCGGCGCGCACGCCTTCCGCGGCGAGGACCTCCGCCGCGGTCCCGAGCACGTCGACGACCCGGTCCAGACGAGCGGCGTCGAAGTCCGCCCCGACGGCCGTCCGCTCCAGGGTGCGCCGGGTCCCGGGCGCCCAGCTCATCGCGGGCGCGAGGAAGACGGTGTCCAGCCCGAAGTAGTTGGACTCCTCGGCCTTGCGGCGGATGCCGTCGTACCAGCGCACCTCCTCGGCGCTGCCCGGAGCCGGCAGCGCGCCGTGCTCCTCCGGCAGGGCGATGCTCGCGTAGCCGGGCGCCAGGACGAGGCCCGCTTCCTGCACCATCCGCTCGTACGACTGCAGGGTCTGGGTGTCGAGCACCTCCATCATCACCGCGGTGAAGCCGGCGTCCCGCACCTGGGCGAGGACGCCGGGATAGTCGGCCCGGAAGGCGGGGTCGGCGAAGAGCCAGAGGTCCTCGCTGTCCGGGTCCGACGGGTCGGCCTTCAGGTTGACCCACTGGATCGGGTTCAGGGCTACCCGGTCGGCACGCAGCTTCATGCCGTCACCTCCGTCGTGCCGGGAGTCGTGCCGGGAGTCGTGCCCGCCGTCGTGCTCACCGTCGTGCCCTGGCGCGCGTTGTAGACCGTGGACCCACCCGAGTCCACGCCCTCGCGGTAGGCGCGGAAGACGCCGAGCGCCTCCTCGCGGAGCACGTCCCGCACCACGCGGATGCCGCGGCGCTCGAACTGCTCCGCCCAGTCGCTGCCGAGCGGACCCTCGTCGAAGGTCGTGATCTCCTCGAGCTCCGGCCCTTCGCCCGCGACGACGAGGGTCCGCACCCCGGACCACATGGCCGCCCCGTAGCACTGGATGCACGGCCGCCAGTTGACGACGAGCTCGTACGCGGGCAGCCCGGCGCCGCCGAGGTCCCACGCTCCTGACCGGCTCTGCGCGAGCCCCAGCGCGACGACCTCCGCGTGACCGCTGGACACCCCGCTGGCGAGCACGACGTTCACGCCCACCGCGACGATGCGACCGGTCTCGCTCTCCGCGACGAGAGCGGCGAACGGGCCTCCGTTCCCCTCCCGCCAGTTGCGGTCGGCGAGGCGGTGCACGAGCCGCATCCGGTCGCCCTGGTCCGGGACGACGTCCGGCACGTCGGCCAGCTCGTCGCTCACCCACGATGGCAGGGCGATGCGGTACTCGGTAGCGATGTGCTCTGCGAGCATGTTCGGCTTCCTCTCGTCAGTCCAGCGAGTAGTCAGTTGGCGAAGTAGAGCGTCTGTCCGGACAGGCGCTCTACTTCGCGGAGCGCCGCGCGACCGCCCGGGCGGTGCGGACGGCGGTCACCGCACCGGTGAGGGTGGCGTTCGCGACCACGGGGGTCGGCACGGCACCGGTGCCGGCGACGTAGAGGTTCTCGAAGCCCCAGACCCGTCCGGTGGCGTCCGCGACGCTCGTGCCGTCGTCGTGCTCCCCGATCCGGACGGTGCCGGTGAGGTGCAACGACGACCCGGCCGCCAGGAGCGCCCGCTCCGTCTCGGGGTCGAACGGCCCGAACAGCTCCGCGATCTCCTGCACCCGGGCAAGCGCGCGGTCGATGAGCTCGAGGTCGGTCGCGGAGTAGGCGAACTCGACGCCGATCCGCGGCAGGCCCGCCGCATCCGTCTCGGTCTCGGAGAACACGAGGCGGTTCGCGGGCCGCGACTCCACCGGGGAGTAGAACGACAGGCCGACCGAGTGCGCGAGGGGCCGCCCAACGGCGTCGACGTAGGTCGTGTTCATGATCTGCCCGTGGAACGGCTGGTCCGGGCCGTTCTGCGGGATCCAGAGCGAGTCGGTGCAGAACTCCCCCACCCGCGGCAGCGGCAGCGTGGCGAGGTCGAGCCCGAACCGGTCAAGGTCCATGAGGACCCGCCCGGTGACGAACGCGTGCTCGTTCAGGTAGCGCCCGAGCGCCCACGGCCTGATCCCCGAGGCGAAGAGCAGCTGCGGCGTGCGCAGCGCGTCCGCGCACACCACCACGGTGTCGGCGAGCAGCTCCTGCTCCGCCCCGTCGGCCATCCGCCGGACGCGCGCGCCCCGCACCCGGTCGCCGTCGACCAGCAGGTTGATCACGAGCGCGCCCGTGAGCAGCTCGAAGCCGTCGTCGCCGCCGGACGCGATCGGCGGGAAGATCACCGACGGCCCCGTGCGGGCGTTCAGGCCCTCCGCGACCGGGGCGACCGCCATGGGCATCGGCTGCGGCGCGCGGTCGGCCGGCCCGACGCCGGCCAGGTGCTCCCCGAGCACGTCGAGCACGACCTGCCCCGCCTTGGTGGGCCCGATCGGCGCCGGATGCACGCCGAGCACCCGGCGCGCGGTCTCCAGGTCGTCCGACCAACCGTCCGGGTCGCCGCCGTCGAACACCTCCTCGCCCGCGGGCCACGGGGTGGCCGCCGTCCAGTGCACGCCCATCCCGCCCGCGTTCCACGCGATCGCAGCGCCCGGCATCGCCTCGGCGTCCTCGCCGAACGCGAGCGCGTGGAACATCCCGGGCCTCAGCAGCCCGACGTCGCCGACGGGCTCCCGGTCGACGTCGGCCCCCGTGTACATGCCCTGGATGCCGCTCGCGACGCGCTCGTTGTAGCGCTCCCAGAGCTCGGGCTCCGGCACGTCGTGGAGGTGCAGGCCCGGGGTGGCCCCGATCGCCGTGCCCGCGTCGACCATGAGGATGCGGACGGCCGGGTCGGCCTCCCGGACCAGCCGGGCGACCGTTGAGCCCATGATGCCGCCGCCGACGACCAGGACGTCGGCGCTACGAGAAGAGGTCACAGCGGTACTCCTCATTCGAGGTACGTGATTCGAGGTAGGTGCAGGTGTCAGGCGTCCGTGCGGCAGGCCGTCACGCGTCGTGCACGACCGGGCCGAAGAGCTGGGTGTCCATGCGGTCCAGGGCGAACTTGAGCGCCCCGATGAGCGGGCCGTCCGGGCCGAGCGAGGTGGCCCGCAGCTCGATGTCCGGGTTGCGCGCCGCCCGCATCCGCTCCCGGACGCGCGGCAGGAGCACGTCCGCCGCGTCCTCCATCCCGCCGCTGAGCACGATGAGCGACGGCGCGATGGTCCAGGACAGCGTGGTGAGGATCGACACGGTGTGCTCGACGAACTCGTCGACCTCGGCCAGGGCCGCCGGATCCCCCGCCCGCGCGGCCTCCACCCGGCCGCGCGCGAACGTCCGCTCGCTCGGGACAGGGGACGTCAGCCACGCGATGGGATGGTCGTCGAGTGTGCCTGCCCGCATCGACGCCGCCTCGACGATCTCGCCCGCCGCACCCTCGAAACCGCGGTGCACCGCGCCCCGGATGAGGATGCCCAGGCCCGCGCGGCTGCCCAGCTGCGCCCAGACGACGTCGTCGTGGTCCCGCGCCACGCCCCGCCACCGCTCGGCGAGGGCGCCGAGGTTGGCGTCGTTGTCCGCGAACCAGGGGATGCCGATGCGGCTGCCCAGCTCGGCGGGCAGGTCGACGCCCGCCCAGTGCTCGGTGAACACCAGCCGCCGGACGACGCCGTCGGCGTCGATGGCCCCACCGCTCGCGACGGCGCCCGCGCGCAGGCGGTCGACCGTCCCGCCGGCGTCGACCAGCGCCTCCCGCACGAGGTCGGCGGCGTCGTCGAGCGTGGACCGCGGGTCGTGGTACTCCCGCAGGGCGCGACGGGCGCGGCCGAGGATGTTCCCGCGCACGTCGGACACCACCGCGGCGCCCTCGAGCGTGTTCACCCGGACCGCGGCGAGCAGGGCGTGCTGGGCGCGGAGCTCGAACCGCCGCGGCGGCCTGCCTGCCCCGCCCGAGAGCGGCACCCGGTCGAGCTCGGCGACCCAGCCCGCGTCCACGAGCGCGACGAGGATCAGCTCGATCGTGCGCCGTGACAGACCGGTCCGCTCGGCGAGCGCCGTCATCGTCAGCGCCTCGGCGGAGACCGCGAGCGCCCGCAGCGCCGCCGCTGTGTTGACCCGGCGGATGCCGCTCTGGTCCAGCCCCGACGTCATCGCAGCCACCTCGTCACTTCAGCCCCGTGGCGGCGACGCCCTGCACGAAGTGGCGCTGCAGGAAGAGGAACAGCACGAGCACGGGGAGCATCACCACGACGGCGCCGGCGAGCATGAGCCCGTAGTCGGTGATGTTCTGCGCGGCCTGGCTGGTAGCGGCCAGCCCGACCGGCAGGGTGTAGGTGGAGGTGCTCTGGGCCACGACGAGCGGCCAGATGAAATTGTTCCAGGAGGCGAGGAACGACATGATCGTGACAGTAGCGAGGGCGGGCCCGGCCAGCGGCAGGAAGATGCCGAAGAAGACCCGGAGCTCGCCGGCGCCGTCGATGCGAGCGGCCTCGAGCAGCTCGTCCGGTATCGCTGACGCGTACTGCCGCATGATGAAGATCGAGATCGGCAGCGCGAGGCTCGGCAGCGCGATCCCGGCGAGGGTGTCGACGAGGCCGATGTTCATGGTGACGACGAACTGCGGGACGAACGTCGCGGTGTACGGCACCATGAGCGCCGCCATCACGGCGCCGAAGGCGAGCCGCTTGCCGGCGAAGTCGAACTTGGCCAGCGCGTACCCCGCCGCCGACGCCGCCACGAGGTTGCCCGCGACGACGATGGCGGCGACCACGACGCTGTTCCCGAGGAACGTGCTGAATCCCTGCGTCGCGAACAGCCGCACGAAGTTGTCGAAGGTCACCTCGCTCGGCAGCCACGCGCCGGGGTCGGCGCGGATGTCGTCCAGGCTGCGCAGCGAGCCGCTCGCCACCCACAGGAAGGGCAGCAGGGTGAGCGCCGCGGCGGCGGAGAGGGCCACCTGCAGCAGAACCTTCGGTCCGGGGCGTGTGGCCTCGGTCGGCGCGGCCACGGCCATGTGCGGAGTGGTCATGCGCGGAGTGGTCATGTACGGAGTGGTCATGTACGGGGCCTCAGCAGTCTGAACTGGACGATGCTCACCACGGCCACCAGGACGAGGATGACGAAGGACGCGGCGGAGGAGAGCCCGAGCTGGCCGAAGCCGAACTGGTGGTACGTGTACAGCGCGACGGACTCGGTGGAGCCCAGCGGGCCGCCGTCGGTCAGCAGGTAGGGCTCGTCGAACACCTGCAGGTAGAAGACGGTGAGCAGCACGGAGACGAGCAGGATCGTGGGCAGGAGCAGGGGCACGGTGATGTGCCACAGGCGGCGCCACCACCCCGCGCCGTCCAGGGCGGCCGCTTCGTGCACGTCCTCCGGCACCCCCTGCAGCCCCGCCAGGAACAGCACCATGGCGGTGCCGAAGTTGCGCCACACGCCGAGCAGGATCACCACTGGCATCGCCAGGTCCGGGTCGCCGAGCCAGTTCGGCCCCGCGAACCCCAGGTTCGCGGCCACCTCGTTGACGGTGCCGTTCGTGTTGAACGCGTACTGCCAGATCAGTGCGACGGCCACGACGTTGGTCACCACGGGGGCGAAGAAGATGGTCCGGAACACGCCGCGCGTCCGGCGTGCTCCCGCGTTGAGCGCGAGGGCGAGGGCGAACCCGACCAGCATGGTGAGCGGGGCCCCCACCAGCACGAAGATCGCCGTGTTCCCGAGGTCCCGGACGAACCGGTCGTCGGCGAAGAGCCAGGCGTAGTTCCTTAAGGCCACGAAGTCGACCGCGAACGGGTCGCGCAGGTCGGTGCCGCGCAGGTCCGTGAGGCTGAAGCCGAGTGCCGCGATGGTCGGGATCGCCGTGTAGACGACGAACACCACGAAGAACGGCGTCAGGAACAGCCAGGCGACGGCGGTGCGGCGCTGCGCGCCGGATCCGCGCGGACGTAGCGGGCGGCGCTGACGTGGCGCGGGCCGCAGGGCCGGCGGTGCACCCGAGGTGATGGTCGCGGTCATGAGCGCCTCACTCCGTCCCGGTGCCCAGGCTCTCGGCGAAGGACTGGATGGCCGCGGCGGCCTGCTCCGGCGTCTGCTGCTCCTTGGCCACCGCCTCCATCTCGACCCCGAGCTGCGTCGCGATCTGCGCCCAGGGCTCCACCTGCGGGTAGGTCCGGGCGTTCTCGAGCTGGTCGAAGAAGGCGTCGAGGAGCGGCTGGTCCGCGATCGCGGGGTCGTCCCAGGCGGACCGGACCGCGGGGAGGGAGGTCAGCGCCTCGTACTGGGCGACCTGCGTCTCGGGCTCGGCGAGGTGGCGCAGCAGCTTCCAGGCCGCGTCCGGGTTGTCGCTGTCGGTCGGCACGCCCCAGCTGCCACCCGCGATCGCGCCGACGCTGCCGCCGGCTCCGCCGGGCAGTGGCGCGGTCGCGACGTGCTCCTGGGTCCAGCCCTGCTCGCCGGCGACGTCGTCGAGCTGCCCGATCACCCAGGGGCCGGTCATCATGGCGCCGGTCCTGCCCTCGACGAAGTACGGCTGGGAGTCGAGGAAGCCGGGCGCGTCGGGGTCGGCGATCCCGGAGGTGAAGAAGGACTGGTTGTACGTCAGGGCATCGACCATCTGCGGGGTGTCGAGGGTCCACTCGGTGCCGTCGTCCGACATCGGCGCGCCCCCGGCCTGCCACAGGTACTGCGTGACGTCCTGGCCGTTGTAGACGTCCCAGCCCACGTCCGCGCCCAGGCCCTGCTCGGCGCCGCCGTCCTGCAGGGCCTCGAAGAACGGGATCACGTCGTCCCAGGCGGCCGGCGCCTCCACGCCCGCGGCCTCGGCGAAGTCGGTGCGGTAGACCAGCGCGTACGTGTAGGCGTACCACGGGACGGAGTAGGCGACCCCGTCGACGACGCCGGACTCCCACGCGCCGGGGAAGAACGAGCCGCTGTCCACCAGGCCCTCGGGCACGGGCGCGAAGGCGCCGCCCGCGATGAACTGGGCCTGTGACTCGGTGTAGAGCTGCGCGACGTCGGGGCCCGCACCTCCGGCGACCGCAGCCTGCAGCTTTGTCGTGTACTCGTCCGCCGGGACCAGCGTGATCCGCAGGTCGAGGTCCGGGTTCTCCTCCTTGAAGGAGGCGAGGACGTCGTCGAGCGCGGTCGCGTCGCCGTCGGGAGCCCACAGCTCCACGGTGCCGGTGGCGGGTTCGTCGTCGACGCGGGCCGACGGGGCGGACGATGCGGGGTCGGCGCTGCGGCCGCAGCCGGCGAGCGCGAGGACGGGGACGAGGGCGGCGGCGGCAACGAGCCGGACCGAGGGGCGGCGAGAGTGTGGCACGGGGGGCTCCTATCGCGAGAGTCGGTGGGGGCCGACGCAAGCAGACACATTGTGCTGACTAGTAGCGATTTAGGACCCACTCGGTGCGGGCCTGTTTTTCAAGGTAGGGGCGGCCCGTTTCGCCGGCATGACGCGAGAGTGACGAATAATTTCGGCGAAAACAGCACAATCGCCGGCAGGGAGCCTCCGCCTGCGCCGTGCCGCCGGGCCTACGTGCGCGCGACCGCCGGGTGCGCGTGCGCGACCGAGAGCAGGATCCTCGCCGCCGCGTCTCCGACCACTGCCCAGCGGTGCCGGATGTCGGCCGGGTGGCTGATCGCGTCGCCGGCCCCCAGCCGCCAGGAGCCCTCGTGCTCCAGGGTTACCTCTACCTCGCCGTCGATCACGTAGACGGTCATCTCGCCGTCGGACTCGAACCAGCCACCGAGGTCGGCGTCGGGCTCGACGCGGTACTCGACCACCTCCAGCAGGTGGCCGGCGCCCCCGGACAGGAGCCGCCCGCTCGCCGCCCCTGGCGCGTCGGAGACCTGCAGCTCGCGCCCCTCGCCCTGGCGCAGCACCGACACGCCGCGCGGCGCGCTCACCGGCGGCATGAGCTGGCTCGGCGGCAGCCCGAGCGCGTGAGCGAGCCGGTAGAGGCTCGACAGCGACGGGCTCGTCTCGCCCTTCTCGACCTGGCTCAGGAACGGCTGGCTCATCTCGCTCGCGCGCGCGAGGGCACGCATCGAGAGCCCCGCGGCCTCGCGCGCCCGCCGGATCGCCTGCCCGACCGCGGCGCGGACGTCGTCAGTGGCGTCCGGATTCTTTAACACGGCCTTAACCACGACTCCTCGATCCTGATCCATGCTGATAACCAATACCTATCACTCAGGGAGACCAGCATGTCAGCATTCCACGTCCCGGCGATCGACATCGCCCCCTACGTCGCCGGCGGCACCGAAGCGGACCGGAGCGAGGTCGCCCGCCAGGTCGACGAGGCGGCCCGCACGGTCGGGTTCATGCAGATCCTCGGGCACGGCATCCCGCTGGAGGCCTGGGCGCGGCTCGGCCGGGCGAGTGACCGGTTCTTCGAGCTGCCGCTCGACGTGAAGAAGCAGTACCGCGCGCCCGCCGGCGTGAACCGCGGGTACAGCCCGCCCAGGTCCGAGCGGCTCAGCCTCAGCCTGGGAGTGGAGAAGGCCGAGCGCATGAACGACTTCTTCGAGGCCTTCAACCTCGGCGCGTCCGCCGCCGAGTACCCCCACGCCGACGTCGACCCCGGCATGTATCCGGAGAACATCTGGCCCGCCGAGAGCGACACCTTCCGGGGCGACGTCGAGCTGTGGATGTCGCATGCCAGGGCCGTCGCCCGGGTCATGATGCGGGTCTTCGCCGACGCGCTCGGCCTGCCCGCCGGGTACTTCGACGCGTACACCGACCACTCGCTCGACGTCCTGCGCATGAACAACTACGCCCTCCCCGAGGGCGAGCGGGTCGAGCTCGACGGCGACCTCATCGGCATGGGCGAGCACACGGACTTCGGCATCGTCACACTGCTGTGGGCCGACGACGTGAAGGGCCTCCAGGTGCTCGGCGCCGACGGCGGCTGGAACGACGTCTCCCCACTGCCCGGCGCCCTGCTCGTGAACCTCGGCGACCTGACCGCGCGGTGGACGAACGAGCGCTGGAGGTCGACGCTGCACCGCGTGAAGCCGCCGGTGATCGACGGCCGCATCAAGCGGCGCCGCTCCGCCGCGTTCTTCTTCGACGGCAACGTCGACGCCGTGATCACCGCCCTGCCGGGGTGCGTCGCCGAGGGCGAGACCGAGCTCTACGGGCCGATCACGGTCGGCGAGCACATCGAGGCGAAGCTCAACGGCTCACGCGGCCTCGTGAACAACACATCCGGCACGGAACGCGAGGCCGAGCGAGTGCTCACGAGCCGCTCCTGACCCCTCAGGCCGACGGCGCCGACGTGCGCGCCACGCCGTCGACCTCCGGCGTCACCCGCCGCCCCACGGCGACCGCCATCGCGATGATCCCGAGGCATCCCGCCACCACCACCCCGATGAAGCCGCCGGCCCACCCGCGCTCCAGCAGCAGTCCCGCGACCACGGGGCCGGCGATCGTTCCGGCCTGGAAGGCTCCGGAGCTGATCGCGTTGTACCTGCCGCGCAGGTGGGCGGGCGCCATGTCGTTCGTCAGCGAGGGCAGCACGGACTGCATGAGGGTCTCCCCCAGCCCGAAGAAACCGTGGAAGACCAGGACGATGACGACGGCGGCCGTACCGCCCGGCACGAGGCCGGCGACGCCGAGCAGCAGCCACGCCGTCGCCCATACCACGGCCATCACCGCGAGCACGCGGGTGCGGCGCCGTCCGCCGACCCGGTTCATCACCCAGAACTGGAGCGCGACGATCACCACCGTGTTCACGACGAACGCGAAGCCGATCGTGCGGGTCGAGACCTCCGCCACCAGGCGCGCGAACGCGGGGAACCCGCCCTCCATCTGGCCGTATCCCACGAACGCCGCGAGCAGCCCCAGCCCGGACAGCCAGAGCACCTCGGGCCGGCGCAGGATGCTGAGGTAGCCCTCCGCCGCCTTGCTGCCACCCTCGCCGTCGTCCGCCGGCCGGTCGACCCTGCCGTGCAGGTGCCGCAGCGGCCCCATGAGCACGACGACGGGGACGACGAACGTCGCGGCATTCACCAGGAACGCCATCACGAAGGTCTCGGGCCGCTCGACGTCGACCACGAGCCCACCCACGACGCCGCCCACACCGACGCCGAGGTTGAGCAGCGCGAAGTTCACGCCGTAGTACCGCTGGCGCAGGTCGCCGTCGACGACCGTGGCGACGAGCGCGTTGACCGACGGCCACCCGACACCGAGCTGCACCCCGAAGAGCGCCAGCCCGAGCGCTGCGACCGCCGGGACCGTCGCGAACGCGAGCACCGCGTATCCGGCGACGGCGAAGAACAGACCCGTGAGCATCACCCGTCGGGCGCCGTACCGGTCGACGAGGGCTCCGGCCGGACCGGTGACGAGCAGGCCGACCACCGCGATCAGGCCCATGAGCGTGCCGGACAGGCCGAGCGAGAAGCCGCGCACCTCGTGCAGGTAGATGATCGTGAAGGGCAGCGTCAGGCCGCGGCCGAAGAACTGCACGATCACCGTGGACAGGAGCCAGCGGCCGTCGTTGGGCAGCTCCGACCAGAATTCGAGGGCGCCGGAGCGTGGAGAGGACGTCACCGGCTGATTCTCGCCCGTGCCGTGGCGGGGCGACTAGCGGATATCGGACGCTGTGGTGTGCGCGACACCCGCACCGCCGACGGCGGTGATGGGGTCGGGTGCGAGGGACGGCGGGGCCGGCTCATCAGTTCATCGAGGCGCGGGAGCGGGAGCCCAGGGTGACAGTACGAATTCGAGCTCGGTCACTGAGAGTAGACATTGTCTACTCAGGGCAACACACCCCGAATTCGTAGGGTCACCCCGGCAGCTCGCGCGCCGGCATCCTCGACGCCTCAACGCGGGCGGCAGCTCCCGCCTGACCGGAGGTCACGACGCCGTCCGCCCCGACTTTCCGGCTTCCTGCCCGCGCTGGTGACCCCGCCGCGCGTCGCGGTCGAAGATGCCGATGATCTCGCACGGTCCGCCCTCCGCACCGATGGCGTGCGGGAGCATCGTCGGGAACTCCGCCGCCTGGTTGGTCTCGATGCGGATGCGCCGGTTGCCGAGCAGCAGTGTCGCGGTGCCGGAGATGACGACGAGCCACTCGCGGCCGGGGTGGGCGCGCATGCGGGCGGGGTTGTCCGGCGCGGGGCTCGTCATACGCTGCCTGACGACGCTCATCCCGGGCTCGGCCTTGATCGACCACCGCATCCCGCCGTGCGAGCCGTCGACCGTCGGGTTGATGACGACGTCCTCCGTCGCCGTCTCCACGAGCTGGTCCAGCGACGTGTCGAGCGCCCGCGCCAGCGTGACGAGCTGGTCCAGGGCCAGGCGTCGCTGGCCGTTCTCGATGCGGCTGAGCGTCGACTGGCTGACCCGGGCGCGAGTGGCCAGATCCTCCAGGGACCAGCCCTGCGCCACGCGCAGGGCGCGGATGCGTTTGCGCACCAGGCTGTCCAGCTCGCCATCTTCTTGCGTCATGAGCAAGATCCTATGCTCTCTCCGCAAGAGGGAGCTAGCGTCGTTCGTGTCCGGCCCGCCACCCGGGCCGCGCCACGAAAGGGAAGAGAGACATGCCTGCAACCAGCTCCACGCCCACCCGAGAGCTGCCGGACGAGACAGTCGACGCCGTGGTGATCGGCGGCGGCGCGGCCGGGCTGAACGGCGCGCTGATGCTCGCCCGGTCCCGCCGCTCGGTGGTCGTGATCGACAGCGGCACCCCGCGCAACGCGCCCGCCGAGGGGGTGCACGGCCTGCTCGGCCTGGACGGCACTCCCCCGGCCGAGCTGCTGGAACGCGGCCGGGCCGAGGTCCGTGGCTACGGCGGCACCGTACTGTCCGGCGAGGTGATCAAGGCCGCCGCGGCCGGCCCGTCCGCCAGTGGCGACCTGCGCTTCACCGTCAGCCTGGCCGACGGCGCCACGCTGCACGCCCGCCGCCTCCTGGTCGCCACCGGCCTGCGCGACGTGCTGCCCGACGTGCCCGGGCTGGCCCAGCAGTGGGGTCGCGGCGTGGTGCACTGCCCGTACTGCCACGGCTGGGAGGTGCGCGACGAGCCGATCGGCGTGCTGGCGACGAGCCCGATGTCGGTGCACCAGGCGCTGCTGTTCCGTCAGCTCACCGAGGACCTCGTCTACTTCACGCGCGGCACCACCCTCGACGACGACGCGCGGGCCCGCTTCGCGGCCCGCGACATCCGTGTCGTCGACACCCCCGTCGCCCAGGTGACAGCGGCGGACGACGGCAGCATCGCCGGCGTCCGGCTGGACGACGGACAGCTCGTGGCACGGCGCGTGCTAGCCGTCGCCACCACCATGCTGCCGCGCGTCGAGGGCCTGGAGGACCTCGGGCTGCCGCTGCAGGACCTGCCGAACGGGATGGGCCGCCACGTCGTGACCGGCATGGCCGGGACCACCGAGGTGCCCGGCGTGTGGGTGGCAGGCAACACCGCCGACGCGTCCGCGCAGGTCGGGGCGTCCGCCGCAGCAGGGGCCCTGGCCGGCGCCCACATCAACGCCGACCTGGTCACCGCTGACACGACGGCGGCCCTGGCATGAGCGGGCCGGACACGAGCACGTCCGGCACGAGCGCGCTCGAGCCCACCGGTCCCGACGCCCGCCAGCGGCGCACCATCCTGATCGCCGTCTGCGTCGCGCTGATGGCCGTCATCGCGTCCGTGTCCGGGCTGAACGTCGCGCAGCCCGACCTCGCGATCACCTTCGACGTCTCGCAGAGCACCGTCCTGTGGATCATCAACATCTACACGCTCGGCCTGGCAGCCCTCCTGCTGCCGCTCGGGGCGATCGGTGACCGGTTCGGACGCAAGCCCATGCTCGTCGCCGGCCTGGCCGTGTTCGGCGCGGCGAACGTGGTGGCCGCCCTGGCGCCATCGGCCGAGGTCATGCTGGCCGCTCGTCTGGCCGGTGGGGTGGGCGCGGCGATGATCATGCCCATCACGCTCGCCGTCATCACCTCGACCTTTCCCCCGGCGGAGCGAGGTCAGGCGATCGGCGTGTGGACCGGCGTCGCGGGCGGTGGCGGCATCATCGGCATGTTCCTCTCGGCTGCCCTGGTCGATCTCGTGACGTGGCGGTGGCTGTTCGCCCTGCCCGTCGTGCTCGTCGGCGTCGCGCTGCTCATGGCGCTGCGATCCGTGCCCAACTCGCGCGAGACGTCCGGACACCCCTTCGACACGGTCGGCGCCCTGACATCGGTCGTCGCCATGGTGGGCCTGATCTTCGTCCTGCAGGAAGGGCCCGAACGCGGCTGGACCGCCCCGCTCACCCTGCTCGGACTGGTCGTCGGGGTCGCCGCCGCGGTGGCCTTCGTGGCCTGGGAGCTGCGCCGCCGGGACGCCGCGCTCCTTGACGTGCGGCTGTTCGGCGAGCGCTCGCTGGCCGGCGGCTCGATCACGCTCCTCGTGGTGTTCGGCGTGCAGGCGGGCATCTTCGTGGTGCTGTTCCCGTTCCTCCAGGCCGTGCTCGGCTGGTCGGCGCTGGTGTCCACCCTCGCGATGATGCCGATGGCCGTCCTCATGATGGTCGCCTCCGGCCTCGCCCCGCGGCTGGCCCAGCGGGTCGGCCCCCGGGTCACGATGGCGACCGGGATCCTCCTGGCGGGCGCGGGGCTGGCGCTCATGGCGACGGTCGTCTCGGTCGACGGCGGCTACCCGTCGATCCTGCCCGGCATGCTCACGATGGGCCTCGGCATGGGCCTGTCGATGACACCCTCCACGGAGGCCATCACCGGCGCACTGCCACGGGAGCGGCAGGGGGTCGCGTCCGCGCTCAACGACGTCACACGCGAGCTCGGCACCGCGCTCGGCATCGCGCTGCTCGGCGCGCTCCTGTCGGCGGGCTACCGCGGCGCCATCGACGCGCGGCTCGACGACGTTCCCGACGGCGCCGCCGACGCCGCTCGGCAGGGCGTCGCCAACGCGCTCGACGCCGCGGCGGACGCCGGCCCGCAGGCGCCGGGGCTGGTCCGAGCCGCCCAGGAGTCGTTCGTCGAGGGCTGGCAGAGCGCGATGTGGGCGGGCGTCGTCGTCATGGCCGCCCTGTTCGTCTACGTGCTGGTCCGCGGGCCGCAGTCGCCGTCCGACACACCTGCCGGCACGCCGACGGACGAACCGGAGCCGGTCCGGGCGTCCGCGAGCTGACCCCGGGCAGAGGAGAGCCGGTGGGCTCCCGCAGAGTTCTGCGGGAGCCCACCGGCTCTCTCACGACCGGACCGGCGACGTCAGTCGCAGGCGTCGCAGCGGCCCGTGGCGGGCAGCTGCATGTAGCAGCCCGGGCAGCTCGCCGGGGCCGCGTCGGGCGCGTGCGCGAAGGTGTTGGTCTGCGTACCCGAGAATCCGGCCATCAGGATGCGCTTGTAGCCGCCGCCGGCCTGCTGGAGGTCGACGAAGCCCTTGTTGAAGAAGGCGGTCGCCTCCTGACCGGGGCCGGGCGAGACGGCGACGTACGAGCGGGACGACGGGATCCAGATGCGGGTCTTGTCGAGGCCTTCGGCCATCTCGCGCATGACCGGCCGGTGCACCGCCGGGATGGGCAGCGCCTCGAGCGCCGCCTCGAAGGAGTCGAACTCGTCGCGGCTCGTGCCGGTGAGAGCGACGAGGCAGGTCTTGCACACCTTGAACTTCTGCCTGTCGAGCTCGGTCGCGGGCTGAAGAGCGGCCAGACGATCCTCCGACAGGTGCTGGCAGTCCCTGCCGTGCAGGACCTTGCCATATGGAACCCGAAAGAGAAGCTCTATCGGGATCTCTGCCCCTGCCACCGCAGGGCTCTCGCTGGTCATAGTCACTCATCAAGTATCGCTGCTGAAAGTGGCCTGTGGGGCCGCTCGGCCCAACTGATCTTCGACGGGCGCCCGAGCCTGCCTCCCCGACCGTGCGTCCGTGCTCGTCAGAGGCCCCTGCGAGGTCCGTTCCACATGGTCATGCCGACACCGCGGCCCGGCAGCACGCGGAGCCGGCCGATCTCGGTGGCGTTCTTCATGAGCTCGAAATTCACCCGGTCGGCCAGGGTCGATCGAGCCGTCGACTAGGAGCGCGCCCGCACGAGCCCGAGATCGATGATGCTGCGACCCGTGTCGACCACCGTCTCCCGCACCGGCCGCATGCTCCAGCCGAGCTCGCGCCGGGCCTTGTCCGCGCTGACCTGCTCGGCGCTGCCCACGAAGTCGAGGCCGAGCCGCACCTCGCGGTCGAAACGGGCGGCCGTCCACAGCATCCAGTAGGGCATCCGCCGGCGGGGCACGCGATACCCCTGTGGCCCGAACTCCTCGCCGAGGATCTGCGCGATCTCCCCGAACCACACGTTCTCACCGGCGCAGATATACCTGTTCCCCGCCGCGCCGGGCGTCTCGACGGCCAGCACGTGCGCCCGCGCGACGTCGCGCACGTCCACCGGCGCGAACCCGAGCTCCGGGACGGCCGGGAGCTCGCGGTTCAGCAGGCGGCGGACCAGTGCCACCGACGTGCCGGCCGCCGCATGCTGGAGGGGGCCGAGCACGAGGCCCGGGTTGATCACCGCCAGCTCCAGCTCGGGATGCTGCGCCGCGAAGTCCCATGCGGCACGCTCGGCGAGGGTCTTGCTCTTCGCGTACGGGGCGGTCCGGTCCAGGTCGCTCCAGTCCTGCTCGGTCCGACGCCGCTCGTCGTCGCCCGACCTGCCCGCCGTGATCGCGGCGAGTGACGACGTCATGACGACGCGCCGCACACCCGCCCGGACGCTCGCCTCCAGGACCCGCCGCGTGCCGTCGACGGCGGGCCGCACGAGCTCCGCCTCGTCCCGCGGCGGTGTCGCCGGGAAGGGCGACGCCATGTGGAGGACGTAGTCCTGACCGGCGGCGGCCGCGTCCCACCCTTCGTCCCCGGACAGGTCCGCCTCTACCAGCTCGAGGCTTCCGCCCAGCGCGTAGGCGATCTGGTGCAGGTGGGCGACCCGTGCCGGGTCCCGCAGGGAGCGCACCGTCCCGCGGACCTCGTGACCGCCCTTGATCAGCTCCTCGATCGCGTGCCCGGCGATGAACCCGGTAGCGCCGGTGACAAGAATCCTCGACATCACGTCTCCAGTCTGAGCGGTGTTCAGATTATGAACACCGTATAGATTGTCGGGATGGAGGTCAACGGTGCGGAGGTCAACGGCGTGCGCAAGCGCGAGACGTATCACCACGGCTCGCTGCGCGAGGAGCTGGTCGAGGCGTCCGTGCGGCTCATCGAGACCGAGGGCATCGGCGCCGTGAGCCTGCGGCGCGTCGCCCGCGAGGCCGGCGTCAGCCCGGGGGCGCCCTACCACCACTTCGCCGACCGGGCCGCTCTGCTGTCGGCGATAGCAGCCAGGGGCTTCGACCTGCTCACCGAGGACCTGCTCGGTGCGGTCGGCACGTCCCCGGGCACGTCGAGGACCGACGACGTCGTACGCGTCGCCGCCGCCTACGTCGCCTTCGCCCGGCGGCAGCCGGGCCACTTCCAGGTGATGTTCCGCCCAGAGCTCTCCCAGCCGGAGAAGCATCCGGCGGTGCAGGAGGCCGGGGACGCCGCGCTCAAGGTCCTCACGGACCTGGTCGACCGGCTCGGCGTCGCCGACCCGCAGGCCGTCGGCATCACGCTCTGGGCCCTGGGCCACGGCCTCGCGTCGCTGACGCTCGACGGTCTGCTCGCGCTCAAGGCCGAGGCCTGGGACACCGACCCCGACGACCTGCTCGCCAGGGCGCTGGGCCAGATAGGCCGCTCGTTCGACGTCGGCGACCCGTGTACTGCCGCCCCGTGAGCCGTCCCGGCCCGCGCAGTTGACTTCATGTCGACCTGAAGTCGCACGATGGGCCCGGCACGATCAGGCCCGAGCGAACGAGGACACATGGACGCGCAGCACTGGGACGAGCGGTACAGCAGCCGGGACCAGCTCTTCAGCGGGAACCCCAACGGGGTGCTCGTGACCGAGGCCGCCGGCCTGCCGCCGGGTCGAGCGCTCGACGTCGGCTGCGGCGAGGGTGCCGACGCCATCTGGCTCGCCGGGCACGGTTGGCAGGTCACCGCCGTCGACATCTCCCGGGTCGCGCTGGACCGCGGCGCGGCGGCCGCAGCCGCTGCGGGGCTCGGGGGGCAGGTGACGTGGCAGCAAGCAGATCTCACCACCACGCCACCGCCCGCGGGCCCGTTCGACCTGGTGTCGCTCCAGTACTTCCCGCTCCCGAACCGGCCGGACCATGGAGCGCTCCGCCGCCTCCTGGACGTGGTGGCGCCCGGGGGCACCCTGCTCGTCGGCAGCCACGACATGGCCGACGTGGCCACATACCGGCACCCGGACTTCGACCCCGCCGACTACTACACACCCGGCGACATCGCGCAGCTCCTCGGCGAGGGCTGGACGATCCAGGTCGACGAGAGCCGCCTGCGCACCACCGCCCCGCCCGAGGGCACGCACCACGTCCACGACACCGTCCTGCGCGCCGTTCGGTCGCGCTAGGCGGGAGCGGCTCAGGCCGCCGACAGCCCGGAGAGGGCGCGCCCCATCGCGGCGTTGAACTCCTCCGGCGTCAGCGGCAGCCGGGCCTTGACGTCCCGGCTCCACTGGTCGGCGAGCACCTCGGCGGAGCCCGCCTCGACGCCGTCCAGCACGGCGTCAGCCAGGTCCGAGGGCGCCAGCTTGGGCACCGACCAGCCGGCCGACATGTCGGTGTCCGCGAGGCCCAGGTGGACGGCGGTCACGAGCGTGCCCTGCTCGGCGAGCTCCAGCCGCACGCCGTTGGTCATGGCCCACGCGGCCGCCTTGGTCAGGTGGTAGGCGTTGGCGCCGTTGATCCCGAACCACGACATCGCGGAGAGGACGTTCACGACCGCACCTCCGCCGTTCGCGGCGAGGGTCGGCGCGAGCGCCCTGATCAGGCCGAGGGGACCGAGCGTGTTGGTCTCCAGCTCGAGCCGAACCGCGTCCATCGAGCCGGTCACGAGGTCCGTTCCCGTCGAGATCCCCGCGTTGTTGACGAGCAGCGAGACGTCGGACGCCGCCGCGGCCGCCGCCCGCACGGAGTCGGGGTCGGTCACGTCGAGGGCCAGCACCTCCACGCCGGGCAGGTCCACGGTCTCGGGGCGGCGGGCCGTGGCGTAGACCTTGCGCGCCCCCCGTTCGAGGAGACGCTGTGCGAAGGCGCGGCCGAGGCCTCGGTTGGCTCCGGTGACGAGGGCGACTGAGTTGTTGATGTCCATGCCAGGAACGCTAGAACCTGACGTTGACGTCAGGGGCAAGTGCGGCCCGCGGCCCCGGACGTGACGTAGGCAACCCATCGGGCTGCCGACGTCGTTCCCCGCCCGGGGCGCGCCGTCACGCGTCGAGGACGACGGCGATGACCACCGGTTCCCGTCGCGAGCTGCGCGCGAGCGACCGCGCGACGGTGGTGGCGATGATCTCCTCGAGCTGGTCGCCCGCGGTGGTCTTGTTCCGCGTGGCGTCCGCGAGCGCCTTCTCGACGGCGCGCGAGGCGTTGTCGAGGCTGTCCTGCCCGTGCACGGAGCCGCGGTGGAGGTACTCGAGGGGTTCGGCGAGCTCCGCGGTCCCCGAGCGGAGGAACGCCAGGACCGTCAGGACGCCTGCCGCGCTGAGCTTGCGCCGGTCGGCGAGGGTGTCCTCGGTGACGTGGCCGACGGTCTGGCCGTCGACGTAGACGAGGTCGTTCTCCACCTGGCCGACGATGCGCGCGACCCCGTCGACCATGTCGATGACCACGCCGTCCCGGACGATCAGGACGTTGTCCGCGGGAACGCCGGTGCGCTCCGCCAGGGCGCCGTTGGCACGCAGGTGCTTGGGCTCGCCGTGGACCGGCATGACGTTGCGCGGGCGCAGGATGTTGTAGCAGTAGACGAGCTCGCCGGCGCTGGCGTGCCCGGAGACGTGGACCCGGGCGTTGCCCTTGTGCACCACGTTCGCGCCCAGGTCGGTGAGCTTGTTGATGATGCCGTAGATCGCGCTCTCGTTGCCCGGGATCAGGGAGCTGGCGAGCAGGACGGTGTCGCCGTCGCTGATGCGGACCTCGTGCGTCTCGTTGGCCATCCGGGCCAGGGCCGCCATGGGCTCGCCCTGGGAGCCGGTGCAGATGAGCGTCACCTTGTTCGGCGGCAGGTTACGGGTCTTGGCGTAGTCGATCACCAGGCCGCGGGGGACGGTGAGGTAGCCGAGCTCGCGCGCGATGCGCATGTTGCGCACCATGGACCGGCCGACGAACGCGACCTTGCGGCCGCGGGCGTCCGAGGCGTCCAGGACCTGCTGGATGCGGTGGACGTGGCTGGCGAAGCTGGAGACGATGACGCGCCCCGGCGTCGTCGTGAAGACCTGGTCGATCGCGGGGGTCAGCTCGGTCTCGGAGATGGTGAAGCCCGGGATCTCCGCGTTGGTGGAGTCCACCAGCAGCAGGTCGAGCCCTTCCTCGCCCAGGCGGCCGAAGGCGCGCAGGTCGGTCAGGCGCCCGTCGAGCGGGAACTGGTCCATCCGGAAGTCACCGGTGTGCAGGACGACGCCGGCGGCGGTCCGGATCACGACGGCGAGGCCGTCGGGGATCGAGTGGTTGACGGCGATGAACTCGAGCGCGAACGGACCCGCCGCGTGCCGGCCGCCGGCTTCGACGTGGACGAGCACCGGCTTGATGTTGTGCTCGGTCAGCTTGGCGGACAGGAACGCGAGCGTGAGCTGCGAGCCGACGACGGGGATGTCGGGCCGCTGCTTGAGCAGGTAGGGCACGCCGCCGATGTGGTCCTCGTGCCCGTGGGTGAGCACGATGGCCTCGATGTCGTCGAGGCGGCTCTCGAGGCTCGTGAAGTCGGGCAGGATGACGTCGATACCGGGCTGGGTGTCCTCGGGGAAGAGGACCCCGCAGTCGACGACGAGCAGCTTGCCCGCGTGCTCGAAGACCGTCATGTTGCGGCCGATCTCGCCGATGCCGCCGAGCGGCGTGATGCGCAGGCCCTGCGACGGTGCGACGGGCGGGCGGTTGAGGTCTCGTGGTGCGGTATGCATGGTGTTCCTCCGGAACAGGTTAGCTGCCGGTGTGCTCGGGATCCTCGTGACGTGGGACGACCGTCAGGACGGGTCGGGGCTCACCGGGTCAGGCCGCGGGTGCGGCGCTGTGGGTACTGCTGAGGTCTGTGTTCAGTGGCCCCTGGCCGCGTACCGGGTGCTCATCGCGGCTCGCCCTCTACGGCGTACACACGGGTGCTGTCGGCAGCCTCGAGGGCGGGCGCCGGGGCAGGACCCGGGTAGGTCGGCAGGGCTGAGTGACACGCAGAAAAGTTCCTTCGGGCTCTGGGGTGGCGACGATCTCCTGGCAGAGGCGGAGGTGCGCGGACTCGATCCTATCCGCCGACGGCGCCCCTCACGCCTTGCCCAGCCCGTCCGGGTCCCGCAGCATGTGCGACTCGACGAGCTCGTGCCGCCGGAAGTAGGTGGTCGCGACGGCCTGGATCGTCGCCGCGACGGGCAGCGCGAGGAACGCGCCGAGCACCCCGAAGACCGCGCCGAACGCCAGCACCACCAGCAGGCTGACGGCGGCGTTCATCTCCAGCGCGCGGGCGGACACCTTCGGCGCCAGGTACAGGTTCTCGAACTGCTGGTAGCCGATGACGAAGGCGAGCACACCCAGCGCCTGGGGCCAGCCCTGCGCCGTCAGCGCCACCATGGTGGGCAGCGCGCCACCGAGGTAGGCACCGATGGTCGGCACGAACTGGGAGACCACCCCGACGAAGACGGCCAGCGGTACCGCGTACGGCGTCTGCAGGATCGCGAGGAACACGAAGGTGACCACCGTCGAGACCGCCGCGAGCACCACGCGGGAACCGATGTAGTCGGACACCTTGCCCTGGGTGACCTCCCACAGGTGCAGCATCTCCTGCTGCCGCGCCGGCGTCAGCCAGCCGCACACAGCCGCACGGAAGCGCGGCCCGGCCGCCAGCAGGTAGTAGGAGACCAGCAGGATCGTGAGGGTGGCGAGCAGCCCGCCCACCACCGTCGTCCCCACCAGCAGCGCCCCGGACGCGACGTCCTCGCCGAACCGGTCGAACGCCTGCCGGATCAGGTTCTCGGACTCGGGGATCTCGATGCCGAAGCGCTCGACGACAAAACCCTGCAGGCCCTCGTAGAGCCGGGGGACCGACTGCGCGAGCTCGACGAGCTGCTGCACGAACAGGTTGCCGAACAGGGCCATCAGCACGATCACCACGAGGAGCGACCCGAGCAGCGTGACCGCGGCGGCCAGCCCGCGGCGCCACCCCCGCCGCACCAGCCAGACCGTTCCCGGTTCGAGGGCCAGCGCGATGAAGACCGCGATGAGCACGTTGACGAAGAGCCCCTCCAGCTTCCCCATCGCGTTCCACGCGAAGATGGCGACGAACACCGTCACCACGGCCAGGAACAGCGCCCGGGGCAGCCAGCGCGGCGGGCGCGGGGAGTCGGGCGCGCCGGGCGGCGGGACCGGCTGATCCGCCGGAGGCCGGCCCGGCGAGGGCTGGTCGGGACCGGTTGGCACGTCAGGACCGGTAGCGCCGGTCTCGGACGAGCTGGGCGACGTCATGCCAAGACCGTAGCCCTCGCTCCCCCGCGGCCCGGCGTTCTCCGGCCGGAGTGTCGGCGCCAGACCCCGCTGGTGACCAGCTAGACCACAGGCCGGACGTGGTGCGAGCGAAGCGATGCCTCGCGGTCCGCTCCGCTCGCACCGCGTCAGATGTCGCTACAAGCGACGTCACCCGGCGCGCAGATCGAATTCTCGAAGAGAATGTCGAACGTCCCTTCGTTCCCGTCCGCACGCCAGTGCACCTTGAACCCGTCGGTAGTCGCGCTCTCGGGCGTCAGTCGCTCCATCTCGACCAACAACCTCGAGATTCCGTCGCCCCCCTCCGCCCCGCATCTAGTGGCCACGGTATGCGCGGTGGTATCGAACCCTTCCGCGCTGAGTGACTTGCGAGATGCCGCGAAAGTTTCCCGCTGTGCGTCTACCACCGTGAACGCGGTCACCTCGATGTCGTCAGTGCCGATCGGCTCGACCGCGGTGACCTCTCCCGAGTTCGCGCCATCGACACAGATCGACATCAGTCCGACAGCCAAGGGCGAGTGCTCCGCCACATCGGCCATGGCCGCGGCCTGATCTCCGCTGTCGCCCGAGCTACCCGCCTGCTTTACCTCGGCACCACTCGCCCCAACCGAACAGGCAGAGAACATCAACGCAAGCAGGAGACCCAGCGCCAGAGAACGAGGGGCCCTCACCGAGAGTTTGCCCCAATACTGGCGGACGCAGTGGGGCCATCCAGGTTGCTGTAGCAAATCTTGGCCGGCCCTGACTCCCACACAGACCCAGGAGGCCCACCAAACTGCAGCTTGGTATCGGCATTCCAACCCGATTGAGCGGTCAACGAGATCCCCTTCACGGTCAGTCCGGCCGACATCGTCACCGACTTCGTCCTGCTCTTCGTGTATGTCCAACCACTAGGCGTGTTATCACATCGAGCGAACGAGTGTCGGGTCGCCGTTTTTTCGACCGTCAGCAAGGTCGATATGTTGTGCGGCATCGAAAAGTAACGACGCGTCGGTGTGCAGTCATTGCGCAGGTTCTTGTAATTGACCCTGTTGCCTACGTAATAAGCTCCCGATCGCGGGCCCAGGGTAGCCGTATCATCCATGCTCACGGTCCGGGTACCATCCTGCTTCCAGACACCGTTGATATCAGCCGCAACCCCCATCGTGTGCGATGTTCCATACCCGGAGATCGCCATAGCCTTAAGATTAGGGGTGCCCTGCAACCTCGTTGGATACTCCGCGATGCCACGCGTGTAGTCGATCAGCTGCGCACCGCATGGCATGGGAATCCAGGTACTTGATCCTCGCTTTGCAGCGAGGTCTTGGTTAAATGTCTCGGAGCGGTCGGTAATACCGATCGCAAGTGACGCTGCCGCTTCCCCGCTTGAGAGCTGCTCACCGTCCGCACCTTCCATACTGGTGAAATCGATCGATGAATCCTTCACCCGGCCGGTTCCGAGGTCGATCGAAACGGACGGCTCCACCGCATCGATCCATCCGCCGGATGTACCGAAAGCCGGCCTGTCGCTGGCGTTGGTCCAACTTGATCCATCCGTGATCAGCGAGATGAAATACGAAGCTTCGGACACTGCGTCTGCGATGCGAAGCTCGATGTCGACCTGGCCATCGTCGTTGATGTAGTCGGCAGGAACGGCAGCGGGATCGAGCGAGATCGTGTACTGACCCACCGAGTCGGTCCGCCCAGCAGCCAGAGATGCCGTCCTCACCTGCTCGCCTATCGCGACAGTGTCGAATCGGTCCTGATCGGGCCACGCGACAACCAGGATGTCCGCCGAGGCTGGACTGCCCCCGCGGGTGATAGTTCCATGGATCGCCGACACCCCCTCGGCGGCTGTCGCTTCGCCGCCTCTGAAGCCCTGCGCTGGCGACACAACCAGGACGCCCAGCCCTAGTGCGATCGCTGCGACGGATGAAGGCACCCGTCGCGAGATGTTGTGCTTCATTTCGCGCCTCTCATGATCTTGACCGTGTGATCTGATCTGGGCGCCCCATGACAGGCTCCAGCACCGGCGTGACGTGATCATTCACTGTCGAGAGGCGAGCCGCAACGAAAATCGTCAACCTGACGAGAAATTCATCAGATGTACCGGCGAACACACTATGGCTGCGACGTGGTCGACCTGTTCGCCGACCGTGGCTGTGGCCGGGGCCCGAGCCATCGCCCCGAGCCAGGATCAACCCAGACGCCTTCGATCGTGGCCGCTCCTGCTGCCGTAAGGTCTGAATACTTGTGTGCGCAGTCAGACCCCGCTGGCGACCAGCGGGATGAGCGGCACGTCGGGGTGGGCGCGCTCGAACGCGCGGGCGTGCCAGACGTCGCGCAGCAGGACCAGCGGCGTCCCGTCACCACGCCGCACCACCTCGACACCCGGGTAGCCGGCGATGGTCTCGATGTGCTCCGGCGCGGCCTCGCGGGCGAGCGAGAGCCCCAGCGTCTCCATGCGGATCGGCGCGGAGAACTCGTGCTCCATCCGGAAGGTCGCCACCTCGAACTGCAGCGGGCCGACAGCCGCCAGGATCGGGTTGCCGTCGCCGCGCGCCTCCGAGACGAGGACCTGGACGACGCCCTCCTGCTCCAGCTGGGAGATGCCCTTGCGGAACTGCTTGGAGCGGCCCGGGTCGGCCACGCGTGCGGCCGCGAAGTGCTCTGGGGCGAACACCGGCATCGGCGGGAAGCGCACCTTCGGCCCGGCGGAGTCGAACACCGTGTCGCCGACGGCGAGCGTGCTGGCGTTCACCAGGCCCACGACGTCGCCGGGGTAGGCGTCCTCGACCGTCGACCGCTCACGGCCGAAGACCGACAGGGCGTACTTGGTGGCGAACGGCCGGCCGGTGCGCTCGTGCGTGACGACCATGCCGCGCTCGAAGCGGCCGGAGCAGACGCGGATGAACGCGACGTGGTCCCGGTGGTTCGGGTCCATGCCCGCCTGCATCTTGAACACGAACCCGCTGAACGGCTGGGTGACCGCGCGGTCCCCGCCGTCGACGTCGGGGCGGGCGCCCGGCGCGGGCGCGAGATCGACGACGGCGTCGAGCAGCTGGCGGACGCCGATGTTGGCGAGCGCCGCACCGAACAGCATCGGCGTCGTCGTGCCCGCGAGGAAGGACTCGCGGTCGACGGGCTCCAGGAGCTGCACGCTCTCGACGGCCTCGGTGTGGTCGTCGCCCAGGGCCTCGGCAGCGGCCTGCGGGGTGAGCACGCTCTCCTCGGCGATCGACGCGCCGCCCGGGGCGCGGCGGTAGGTGCGAACCTCGCCGCTGGCGCGGTCGACCAGCCCGAGGAACCGGCCGGCCTCGCCGATCGGCCAGGTGAGCGGCGTCGGGCGCAGGTTGATGCGCTCCTCGAGCTCGTCGCACAGCTCGAGAGCCTCGCGGCCGGGGCGGTCCCACTTGTTGACGAAGGTGATGACCGGCACGCCGCGTCGTCGGCAGACCTCGAACAGCTTGAGGGTCTGCGGCTCCAGACCCTTCGCCGAGTCGAGCAGCATGACGGCGGCGTCGACGGCGGTCAGGACGCGGTAGGTGTCCTCGGAGAAGTCGGCGTGGCCGGGGGTGTCCAGCAGGTTGATCACGACGTCGCCGTACGCGAACTGCAGCGCGGCGGAGGTGATCGAGATGCCGCGCTTCTGCTCCATCTCGAGCCAGTCCGACACGACGCCGGCGCGGTTGCCCTTGCCGTGGACCGCCCCGGCCTCCTCGATGGCGTGCGCGTGCAGCGCCAGCGCCTCGGTCAGTGTCGACTTACCGGCGTCGGGGTGCGAGATCACGGCGATGCTGCGCCGTCGGGCCGCCTCGACCTGTACCGGACGGGTTTCAGAAGTAAGGACGGTCACCGAGACTCACCGATCTGTACGTGCTGCAACAACCACACCTGTCTGATGCTGAACAGCGCCCAACTCTACCTGCCGCACCCGGCGCCCCGTTGAGTGCTGGATATTTGCGCCTCAAACCCCTCACGAGCACAAACAGCAAGCACTCCCCGGAGACTTCCTTGCGTGTATACATCGTGTGTATAGTCTCCCGCATGAGTATCGGACATGCGTTGCTCGGGTTGCTCGAGGGTGGGGCGCGCCACGGGTACGACCTCAAGCGCTCCTACGACGAACGCTTCGGCCACGACCGGCAGCTCGCGTACGGCCAGGTCTACTCGACGCTCGCCAGGCTGCTGAAGAACGGTCTCGTCGAGGTCGAGTCCGAGCCCGGCGCGGGCCCCGAGCGCAAGAAGTACGCGATCACGGACGCCGGTGTGTCCGACGTCGCCGCCTGGCTCGCCAAGCCGGAGAAGCCCGAGCCGTACCTGCAGAGCACGCTCTACACGAAGGTCGTGCTCGCCCTGCTCACGGGCCACGACGCCGAGGACGTGCTCGACACACAGCGTTCGGCGCACCTGAGCCTCATGCGGGAGCTCACGCGCCGCAGGGACGGCGGCGACCTGGCCGACCAGCTCATCTGCGACCACGCGCTGTTCCACCTCGAAGCCGACCTGCGCTGGCTCGAGCTCACCGCCGCGCGCCTGCAGCAGCTCGCCGCCCAGGTCCGCGCGTAGACCGTCCCCGCAGGTCGAGCCCGTCGAGACCCACACCTGGAGACCCCATGCCCGCCGAACCACTGCTCACCGCCGAGAACCTGCACCTCAGCTTCGGCTCCACCACCGCGCTGGACGCCGCATCGGTCGAGGTGCACGCCGGCGAGGTGCTGGCGCTGATGGGCCCGTCCGGGTCCGGCAAGTCCACCCTGCTGCACTGCCTGGCCGGCATCCTCCACCCGGACGCCGGCCGCGTGACCTACGCCGGCCGCGACCTGACCGCCATGCACGACGACGAGCGCAGCGCCCTGCGGCGCAGCGAGTTCGGGTTCGTCCTCCAGTTCGGCCAGCTCGTCCCCGAGCTCACCTGCCTGGAGAACGTGGCCCTGCCGCTGCGGCTGGGTGGCGCACCCCGGCGCGCGGTTCTGAGCAGCGCGAAGGCCTGGCTGGAGCGGCTCGAGGTGTCGGACGTCGCGGACAAGCGTCCCGGGCAGGCCTCGGGCGGGCAGGGGCAGCGGGTAGCGGTCGCCCGCGCCCTCGTGACCAGGCCGAAGGTCGTCTTCGCCGACGAGCCGACGGGCGCCCTCGACTCCCTGAACGGTGAGCGGGTCATGCGGCTCTTCGTCGCGGCCGCCCGGGAGACCGGGGCCGCCGTCGTGCTGGTCACGCACGAGCCGCGCGTCGCCGCGTACTCCGACCACGAGGCCGTCGTCCGCGACGGCCGGGTGCGGGCACGGGAGTACGTCCGATGAGGCGGATCGGCGACCTCGCCCTCGGCATCCGGCTCAGCGTCGGCGGCGGGCGGTCGGGCTGGGTCCGGCTGGCCCTGATCGCCGTCGGCGTGGGGCTCGGGGTGACGATGCTGCTGATCGCGGCCAGCATCCCCACGGTGCTCGACGCCCGCGACACGCGCGACGGGGCCCGTTCCGTGAACACGGATCAGGAGCTGAGCCTCGGCTCGCCGTCGGCCCTCGTCCAGGAGGTCCGGTCGGCGTACCGCGAGGACCCCGTCGTCGGGCTGATGGTCCAGCCGGAGCACGACGGCGCCCCGCTCCCCCCGGGCGTGACCCAGCAGCTCGCGCCGGGCGACCTCGTGGTCTCCCCCGCCCTCGCCGACCTGCTCGCCTCCACCGACGGCGCGGCACTGCGGGGCCGGTGGGGCGACCGGGTGGTCGGCACCATCGGCTCCGATGGCCTGACCGGCCCCGAGGAGCTCAGGTTCTATCTGGGCACCGACCAGCTGACCGTCGCGTCGGCCACCCGCATCCAGTCGTTCGGTGGGGCCGAGTCGCTCGACGAGGGCCTTGACCCGACGCTGCTGCTGCTCGTCCTGGTGGGCATGGTCGTGCTGCTGCTCCCGGTCGCCATCTTCGTCAGCACGGCGGTGCGGTTCGGCAGCGAGAGCCGGGACCGCCGGCTCGCGGCGGTGCGGCTCGTCGGGGCCGACGTCGGCATGACCCGCCGGATCGCCGCCGGCGAGACCCTCGCGGGCGCCGCGGGCGGGCTGGTCGTCGGCACCCTGTTGTTCCTCGCGATCGGCCAGCTGGCGGGCTACGCCGTGCCCGCGAGCATGAGCTTCTACCCGGAGGACCTGCGTCCCGTCCCGGTGCTCGCGGCCCTGACGGTGGTGCTCGTCCCGGTGACGACGGTGCTGGTCACGCTCTCCGCGCTGAAGCAGGTGCTGGTCGAGCCGCTGGGTGTGGTCCGGCGCAGCGGCGGGCGCCGACGGCGGTTCTGGTGGCGGCTGACCTTCCCTGTAGCGGGCGTGGCGCTGCTGACGCCGTTGCTTGGCGGGCTCGACGGCTCCCTGGGCAGCCAGGTGATGGTCGTGGCCGGGCTGGTCCTCGTCCTGGCGGGCGTCGCGTTGCTGCTGCCCTGGCTGGTGGAGGCGACGGTGCACCGGCTGAGCGGGGGCAGCGTCGCGTGGGAGCTCGCGGTGCGGCGCCTGCAGCTGGACAGCGGGACGGCGGTGCGTGCGGTCTCAGGGATCGCCGTCTCCGTCGCCGGGCTGATCGCGATCCAGGGGCTGGTCGGGGCGATCGGGGCGCTCAGCGCCGGGTCGCAGGCCGACACGAGCACGTTCCAGGCAGCGGTGCTGGACATCGAACCGGACGGACGTTCCGCCGGGACGTGGGCGGCTGAGCTGGCCCGGGCCGAGGGCGTGACGGCGGTCGGGGAGCTGACCTCGACGTGGGCACGGACCGAACCCGTCGGCGACGACGAGATGCTCGTCGAGTCCGGCACGTGCGAGGTGCTGGCCCAGGAGGCCCGGCTCGGTTCGTGCGCCGACGGCGACGTGTTCGTCGTCGTGCCGGAGGGTGCGACCGCACCTGCGCCCGGCAGCACCTACCTGCTCGGCCCGGCGGGGAGCGACGGCGGGCGGTGGACGCTCCCGGCGTCGGCGGAGGTGGTGGACCCGCCGAGCGGCGGGGTCAACGCGATGGGCGGGATGCCCGCGCGGATCCTGGTGACGCAAGGAGCCCTGGAGGGGATCCGGCTCGACCCGGAGTCGGTGACCGCGTACGTCGCGCTCGATCCCGCCGTACCGGACGCCCTGGACCACATGCGCACGGCAGCAGCGCAGGTGGACCCGGCCGCGTACGCCTCGCCCATCGAGCAGGAGCGCATCGCGTCCGTCCTGGGCGGCGTGCGGCAGTCCCTGCTGGTCGGGACGGTGGCGCTGCTCGCACTGATCGGGGCGAGCATGCTGGTCAACGTCGTCGAACAGCTCCGGGAACGGCACCGGCTGCTCGCGGTGCTCGTCGCGTTCGGCACGCGCCGTCGGACCCTCGGCGGTTCCGTGCTCTTCCAGGTGGCCATCCCCGTGCTGCTCGGGCTGACCCTGGCCGTCGCGACCGGATCGGGCCTGGCCCTGGCACTGCAGACCGCGGTCGACGCCCCGCTCACGTTCGACTGGGTGGGTGTTGGAGTGACGTCCGGGGCGGCCGCGCTCGTGGTGCTCCTGACCACTGCCGCCGGCCTGCCGCTGCTGTGGCGCCTGACCCGCCCGGAGGCCCTCCGCAGCGAGTAGCCCCCCGCCCGCCCGCCCGGCCAACCGTTGGTCGAGCCTGTCGAGGCCTGGTGGGGTCCCGACAAGCTCGACCAACGGGGGGAAGCCCGACCGGCGAAGGGTGTGGGAAGAGTACTTTTGGCCGGTACCGCGGCCGTACCCGGGGTCACGACGATTGGCGCATGCCCCGATCCTCCGTGGAACCCACCCTCGTCACCATCACCCCGCGAGAACCCTCACGGCCCCGCGTCGTCTCTCTCGACGTCATCCGCGGCTTCGCGCTGTGCGGTATCACGCTGGCCAACATCGTCCCGATCGCCAGCACCGCGATCTCGGACGGCCCGGTCGGCGTCATCGGCCCGGTCGCCGGCGGAACCGACCTGCTCCATCTGCTCGTGGACCACCGGTTCTTCCCGATCTTCTCGTTCCTCTTCGGCATCGGCTTCTCGCTGATCCTGGAGTCCGCGGCAGCCCGTGCACCCCGGCCTCGCGTGGTCCTGGCGCGCCGCCTCGTGGTTCTCCTCGCGATCGGGGTCGCCCACCACCTGCTGCTCTGGCCCGGCGACATCCTCGCCGTCTACGGCATCGTCGGGCTCGTCGTGCTGCTGCCGGCCACCTGGCTGCCTCGCTGGGCGACGCTCGCCCTCGCCGGAGTGTTCCTGGTGGGTGCGCTCCTGGACACCGGTGGCCGGTTCATGCTGGTCCCCGGGCTCTTCCTGCTGGGCTCGGCCCTCACCCGGTACGGCGTCGTCCGCCGGTTCGAGGGATCGACCCGTGTCCCGGCGGTGCTCGGGCTCGTCCTCGCGGTCTGCGCCGTACCCGTCGCCTGGGTCCAGGCCCGGTTCGAGGCCGTCGGCGACATCGACGCCGTCGAGTACCAGATCGCCTACCCGCTGGCCGGCCTGCTCATCGCAGGCGTCTACGTCTGTCTGCTGCTGGTGCTGCTGCGAACGCCCCTGAGGCCGGCGCTCCAGGCCGTGTTCGCCCCGCTGGGCCGCATGGCGCTGACCCTCTACCTCGGCACCAGCGCCATCGTGCTCGCCCTCGCCTACGTGGTGGGTCTCTCCGAGAACTGGTCGTCGAACGAGGTGCTCGTCATCGCGGGGTCGCTCCTCGCGGTCGAGTGGGTGTTCGCCGTGCTGTGGTTCCGCCGCTTCCGCCACGGACCGGTCGAGTGGGCCTGGCGCTGGGCGACGTGGCTGGTCCGTCCCCCGCTGCGCGAGGCGCCCGTCCCGGCGGCCGTCGCGCGCCGCTCCTCGTAGCCTGAGCGCGTGAACACGACCCCCCGCTGGGCGCGACCGGGGAGAGCCTTCGGCGACGTCGCTCTCGCGGTAGTGCTCGCCGCCGTGCTCGTCGCGACGGCCGTCGCGTTGGCGACGAGCTGGGGCGGGTACTACTGGGCGTTCGGTATAGCCGTGGGCGCCGTCGTCAGCGGGCTTGCGCTGCTGCGCCGCCGCAACCGGTTCGTCCTGGCGATCGCCGCCCTGGCGGTGACAGGAACGGCGATCGTCGTGGCCCGGATCGTCGGACTGCCCGAAGAGCCCGCGCCCGCCACGGCACTGGCCCTGGCCGTACTCGTCGCGTCAGGGGTGCGACGGCTCCCCACGGCCGAGGCCACGGCGGTAGCGGGCGGCGGGCTCGCCGTGGTCGCCGGGTCGTGGCTCGCGGCTGTTCCCTTCCTGCTGGCCCCCTCACCGGTATCGGCGGTCTGCGGTGTCTCCTGGCTCACCGCCGTCGCCGCAGGCCTGGGCGGCCGCCTCCTCGTGGCGCGGCGCGAGGCAGCGGTAGAGCGCGTACGCCGCGACGAGCGCCTCGCGGTGGCGCGCGAGCTGCACGACGTCGTCGCGCACCACATCACCGGCATGGTGGTCCAGGCGCAGGCCGCACAGATCGTGGCCGCCAGAGGCCCGGGCGAGGCGGCGCGCATCGCGGAGTCGCTGGCGGGCATCGAGGTGGCCGGCTCGGAGGCGCTCACGTCGCTCCGCCGCGTCGTCGGCCTGCTGCGCGACGCCGACGACGCGTCTCCCGTCGCCCCCGGCCCCGAGTCGCTCAGCGCCCTCGTCCACCGGTTCGGGGACCGCGGCCCGGACGTGCGCCTCCATCTGTCCGACGACGCGGCCGCCTGGCCCACGGAGGTGACCACCGCCGTCTACCGGGTGGTCCAGGAGTCGCTGACGAACATCACGCGGCACGCGCCACAGGCCCGGACGGTGACCGTGGACGTGCGCCACGTCCCGGACGGCCTGACCGTCGAGGTGTCCGACGATGCCCCGCACGCCGGCGTCCGTGCTGCCCGCGCCCTCGACACCGGGAGCGGCTACGGCCTGGTCGGCATGCAGGAACGCGTGGTGTCCCTCGGCGGCACCCTGCGGGCCGGCCCGCGGCCGGGCGCCGGCTGGTCCGTCGTCGCCACGCTGCCCCTGGCCGCGGAGGAGCTCCGATGACCATCAGCGTGCTCCTCGCCGACGACCAGCCCATGGTCCGCGGCGGCCTGCGGACCATCCTGGAGGACCAGCCGGACATCGAGGTCGTCGCGGAGGCGTCCGACGGCGTCGAGGCGGTCGCCCTGGCCCGTCGTCTGCGGCCGGACGTCTGCCTCGTCGACATCCGCATGCCCCGCATGGACGGCATGGAGGTGACCCGCACGCTCGCCGGGCCGGACGTCGCCGACCCGCTCCGGGTCGTCGTCGTCACGACGTTCGACGTCGACGAGTACGTCTACGGGGCGCTCCGCGGCGGCGCCGTCGGCTTCATCCTGAAGGACGCCGGCCCGGCGCTGCTCGTCGAGGCGGTCCGGGCCGCGCACGCGGGCGACGCGCTGGTCTCGCCGTCGGTCACGGTACGGCTGCTGCGGCGGCACCTGACCGGCTCGTCCCGGCCGAGGAGCGGGCCGGGCGGCGCCTCCGCCGTCCGGCCGCTCTCCGAACGGGAGACCGAGGTGGCCCGTGCGATAGCGCTCGGGCGCACCAACCTGGAGATCGGCGCGGAGATGTTCATCTCGCTCAGCACCGTCAAGGGTCACGTCGCCGCGGTCCAGGCCAAGCTCGGGCTGCGCAACCGCGTGGAGATCGCGGCCTGGGCCTGGGAGAACGGCGTGGCGGGTCGCTGAAGCGCCTACGGCCCTGACTCGACAGGTGCGTCGAGTCAGGGCCGCGGGCCTCGGCTAGCTCCTGGCCTGGACCTTGGCCGTCTGCGCGGAGACCGCCTCGCCCGGGAACGCCCCCGGCCGCGACGCCGTCACCCGCACCGACATGCGGTGCCCGATGTCGGCGGGCGTCAGCCGCAGCGTCTTGCGGGTCGCGTCGGCGACCGGCTCGCCGTCCCGGAGCCACTGGTACGTGAACGTGATGCCCCGCTTGTCCCAGGTGCCGGGCGTCCCGGTGAGGGTCCCGCCGACGACCGCCTTGCCCTGGACCTTCGGCGGGCGCAGCGCCGTCGCCTGGACGCCGTCGTAGGGCAGCGGGTCGACGCTCGTGAGCGTCGGCACCACGTTTTCGATGAGGCCGTCGTCGTTGAACGTCAGCCGGTCGATGGTGGTCTCCCGGTGCGTCCCGTCACCGCCCGGCATGCCGAACCGGTGGTAGGCGATGTACCACTCGTCGGTTCCCGGCACCTGCACGATCGAGCTGTGCCCGGTCCCGAGGATGCCCTGGCTCTGGTCCTTCTCGAGGATGACGCCGCGGTAGGTCCACGGCCCGTCGACGCTCGTGGCCGTGGCGTAGCCGACCCGGTAGTCGGCCGACCCGGTGTCGTCGATCGAGTAGGTCAGGTGGTAGAGGCCGTCGCGGTAGTTGAGGAACGTGCCCTCGCGGAAGTCATTGAGGCCGGCGATCCGCCCCAGCGTGTCCTGCTTGATCGACAGCATGTCGTCGCTCAGCTCGGCGTAGACCGGCCCGTTGGACGGCCCGCCGTTGCCCCAGAACAGGTAGTACTTGCCCGTCTCGGGGTCCTGGAACGCCGACGGGTCGATCGCCTGGCCCGACGTGATCGCCTCGTTGTTCAGGACCATCGCTTCTCGCTGCGCGGTGAACGGGCCCTCGGGGCTGTCGGCCACGGCGACGCCGAGCGTCTTGCGGTTGTACGTCGGGTTGTGGCCCGAGAAGTAGAAGTAGTACTTCCCGTCCCGTTCGATGATCGTCGGCGCCCAGGCGTTACCGCTCGCCCACGGCACGTTGCCGTTCGCGCCGTCCAGGGTCAGGAACGGCTCATCCGAGCGCTCCCAGTCGGCCAGGTCCTTCGACTTCCAGACGTAGAACTCCTTGCCGCCCCAGCCCGCGACGCCGTCGGTGGTCGCGTAGAGGTAGTAGTGGTCACCGAACCGCGCGATGTTCGGGTCGGCGTACAGGCCCGGCAGCACCGGCGACCGCATCTCGACGGCACGCACGGTCCAGTCACGGGTGGCGCCGTCCTGCGCGGTCACCGTGAACGTCTTCGCCGTCGTGAGGTCCACGGGACCGGTGACGTCGGGCGAGACCGTCGACGTCGAGACGGTCTCGAAGGCCGGCTCCAGCGCCGTCCGGTCGGTACCCGGGGTGACCGGCAGGGTCACCGTCGAGGATGCCGCGTCGATCACTGCCGGGATCTTGAGGCTGTCGAGCTCGACGCCGGTGATGGCCGTCGGGTCCGCCCCGAGCTCCTGGACCTCGTCCGCCGTCAGTGCCCGGTTGTAGATGCGGAAGTCGCGCACCTTGCCCTTGAGGTACTTGTCGGAGGTGTAGTTGGAGCGGCCGATGTAGTTGGCGGTGGTCCGGCCGTCGCCGATGTCGCCGGGCTGGATCGTGACGCCGGTCCGCTCGCCGACCTTGACGCCGTCGAGGTAGAGCACGGCGGTGCCGTCCTGGAGCGTGTACGTGAGTGTCTTCCAGGCACCGCGCGGCAGGGCGGGCCCGCCCGCCACCGTCTGCTCGGTGCTCCAGTTCCCGGACGCGATGGAGGTCCGGTAGTTGTTGCCGGTGGTGAAGAGGTAGCCGTTGCCGGTGCCCCCACCGTCGGTGTTCCCGAGGCCCCAGATGAAGTACGGCGTCGCCTGGGCAGGGTCCAGCCAGACCTTGGTGGAGACGGTGATCGCGTCGAGGCCCGCCATCATGTTGTTCGGCAGCTTCACGTGACCGTTGTTACCGCCGAGGTTCAGCGCGCCGTCGGCGAAGGTCGCGTCGCCGCTGATCGCGCCGTCGTACCCGTGGCCGGTGCTGTCGGTCGCGACGGCGCCCGACGTCTCGTCGAGCTCGTACTGTGCGACCAGGCCGTTCTCGTCGGCGACGACGGGCGTCGGCTCCTCCGGGATCACCATGCCCTCGCGCAGCGCGGCGAGCTCGGCCGCCGTGACCGGGATGACCGTGCCGTGGCGCGGGCTGGCGGGCAGGTCGTAGTTAGCGGCCACCTGCCAGTCCGGGTTCTCCAGGTCGTCGGTACCGAGGGGGATGTAGCCGCGGCCGCCGTACTCGTCGACGAACAGGTAGTACGGCGAGCCCGACGTATCGCCCGGGTTGGCCTCGAAGACGGTAGGTCCTTCGACGGCGGACGTGCCGGCGTCACGGCCGATGCAGGCGTCCATGAACTCCCAGGACGGGTCGCCCGGCAGGTCCACGGCGGTCAGCGTCGGGGACTTCTCCTGGATGATGTCCGAGCAGCCGGTGCCGCCGCCGCCCTCGTCCTTGGTGAAGCGGTAGTAGGTGTCGTTCTCCTTGATGACCGTGGAGTCGATCCGGGACTCGCCGCGGTCCTGCCAGATCTTGGCCTCGCTGAACGTCACGAAGTCACGCGTGGTCGCGTAGAGCATGCGGTTGTACGCGTTCCCGGTGTGGTTCGGGTCGTCCTCGGCGTACAGCTTCGAGGCCCAGAACACGACGTACTGCTGGAGGGACTCGTCCCAGTACGCCTCCGGCGCCCAGGTGTTGCCCGCGGTGTCGGGCGAGACCTTGATGTGCCGCTGCGCCGACCAGTTGATCAGGTCGGTCGACTCCCAGACCTCAAGGTACTTGCTGCCCTGTCGCTGCGAGCGGTCCCAGTCGCCGTTGCGGCCGATCGAGAGGTCCGTGGCGATCAGGAAGAAACGGTCACCCTCGGGAGAACGGATCAGGAACGGGTCGCGCAGGCCCATCTCGCCCATGGTGGACTCGAGCGTGGGTTGTCCATCGTTGAGCTCGTCCCACTTCAGGGCGTTGTTCCCGCGGCTCGCGGCGAAGTAGATCTTCTCGCCGGCTATCGAGTTGCCGGTGAAGTAGCTGAAGGCGTAGCCCTCGTACGGCGCGGCGGCCGGCTGCTCCCGCACCGTGAGGGGGATCGCGCGCGTGGCTGTTGCGTCGCCGACGGCGGCGGTCGCGGTCAGGGTCACCGTGGTGTCCCCCGTGCCGTGCGCGGGTCGGTCGACCAGGCCGTCGGTGGCGACGACGGCCGGGTCGGACGACGACCAGGTGATTGTCGCGTCGTGCAGGCCGGACGACGGCAGCGTGAGGTGCCCGCGTACGTCGTCGGCGTGGACGATGCTCAGCGCGGCGGCCGCGGCGTCGGCGTCGGCCTGGGCGGCCGCGTCGGCAGCGGTCACGGACGACGTGGTCGTGGTGGCCGTGGCGGGCTCTGCGGCGCTCGCCGGCAGGAACGGGAGCAGGCCTCCGAGCAGTGCCGCGACGGCGCCGACTGCAACGGGGCGTGGGGGCAGAAGGGAACGACTGGTGCTTCTTTGCACGGTGACCTCACAGAAATGTGAACGTTAACAGTGCGCCATACGACCATCGCGGGTGCGCCGTGTCAAGCCTCCGGAAAAACCTTGGCCCGCTCCGGAGTGCGGCTCGTAGGGTCGCTCTCGATGAACGCCATGACGATGAACACGATGATCAGAGAGCGTTCCGCCCGCTAGCGGCGCGGAACGCACTCTCACACCCAGCGCGTGCCCCGCGCCGCCGGCTCCCGCCGGGCGGCGCGTTCGTGCTGCCCGGAACTCGAGTACCGACGACTTCCGGAGCACACCATGTCGCGCAACCGTTCCTCACGTACCTCTGCACGAAACTCCGACCGCAGCCCTTCCCGGGCCGCCTCGTTCCGGGCCGCCCCAGCCGATGGCGCAGGCACCACCGAGGCTCTCCACGACCTGCCGGGCGGTGCCCACGAGCTGGGACAGAACCTCCTGGTCGACACGCAGGTCATCCGCCGCGTCGTCGACCTCGTCCCCGACGCCGACCGGCCGGTGGTCGAGTGGGCGGCAGGACGCGGGGCGCTCACCCTGCCGCTGGCGCGCCTGGGCCGCCCGCTGGAGGCGGTAGAGATCGAACCGCGCTCGACCGGGCGGCTCAGCCGGGTGGCCCCCGGGAACGTCACGGTGACGCGGGACGACATCCTGCGCCACGCACCGCCGTCGGGCCCCTACGACCTCGTGTGCAACGTGCCGTTCCACCTGACCACACCGGTGCTGCGGCGCCTGTTCACGCTGCCCGGCTGGCAGCGCGCCGTGCTGATCACGCAGTGGGAGGTCGCGCGCAAGCGCGCCGCCGTCGGCGGCACCACGCTCCTGACCGCCCAGTGGTGGCCCTGGCTCTCGCCCCGCCTGGACCGCCGCATCCCCGCCGGGGCGTTCCGGCCACGGCCGAGCGTGGACGCCGGGCTGCTCGTGATCGACCGTCGTGCGGAGCCGCTGCTGCCCGTGCGCGAGCAGCGCGGCTACCAGCGATTCGCCGCGGCGGTGTTCAACGGACGTGGCCGCGGGCTGCACGAGATCCTCGCGCGGCAGGGCATCGCCCGGGACGACGTCCGGCGGTGGGCGCGCGAGCACGGCGTCGGCCCGAACGCGCTCCCCCGTGAGCTGGACGCCCGTGCGTGGGCGGTGGCGTACCGCATGAGCAGGCGATAGGCCGCTGGCCAGCGCCGATCCATCACACCATGCCCAGCGGATCGTCATGTCGGTACGGTCGAATGGTCCCCATGACACGGACCTCCTCGTACCGCCCTCGCCATCGCTGGATCATCGCTGTCATCTCGGTGGTCGGCGGGCTGGCGTTGCTCGGGGTGGTCGGCGAGCTCGTCCTGCGCGGCATCATCGACGACCGGATCGCGAGCGCCCAGGCGGACCTCCCTACGGGCGTCACCGTCGCGCGGGACGACACCCCCGCGCTCTGGCAGGTCGCGACCGGTCAGGCCACCGTGTCGGTGCGGGTCTCCCCCGAGGCCCTCACCGACACGGCGCGCACCGCCACCGACCTGCCGGACCTCCAGGTCACGTCGGAGGCCGGGGACCTCGTCGCACGGCTACCGCTCTCCATCGCGGGCAGTGAGCAGACGGTCGACGTGCTCCTCTCCGTGGTCGCAGAGGGCGGCCAGGCCGTCCTTCGCGCGGACACGGTCCGGCTCGCCGGGCTCAGCATGCCGGTGGCCACGCTCGCGGAGCAGCTCGGCAACGACCAGCTGGACCGGCTGGTCGAGGGCGTGGCGTTCCCGGAGGGTGCGGACATGCAGCAGGTGGAGATCTCGTCGGCGCGCACCACCGACGACGGGCTGGAGCTCGGGGCCGAGGTAGCCATGTGGTGAGCCCGGCGACGGGCCGGACGTACGTGCCAGACTGCCCATATGGGACGTCGGACATTGATAGTGGTCATCGCCGTGCTCGGCGTCGTTCCCGTGCTCAGCGGGCTGCTCGGGATCGTGGGCGGGCCTGCGGCACTGCCCGACGGCGAGGCGGTGAACGCCACCGTCGACGGCGAGTACCGGTTCACCAACGTCTTCTGGCTCGCCGCGGGGCTGCTCATCTGGTGGAGCCTGCGCCGGCCTCAGGAGCGCGCTGCCGTGACGCGCGTGATCCTCGCGATCGCATCGCTCGGGGCCATCCCGCGGCTCATCTCCATAGCGGTGACAGGCTGGCCGCACCCGGCGTTCATCGGGGCGCTCGTCCTGGAGCTGTTCGTCGTGCCGCTGGTGATCTGGTGGCACGTGCGGACGTTCCCGCCGTCGGGCACGAACGCCTGACGCGGCTACGTGGTTGCCCGCGCCGAGCTTGAAAAGTCGTCGTCGCTCGAACCGACGGCATGCAATCCTCCGCCCATGCACCTGTCGCCCGTCGTGCCATGAGCACGTTCACCGACCACACATGGCGCACCACTGTCGCGAAGGCGACCGTCGACGGACGGCCCTTCCGTGTGGTGCGCCCTGCCCGACCAGTCACTGACGCGTCACTCCACGAGGACTGGCACGGTGCACACCTGAGCGTCCACAAGAACTTCGCCCGCGACCTTGCCGCCGCGTGGTGGTTGGCGGCACGTTCTCCACGCTCCCTGATCCACCTACCGCTTCGGAGCTCGGGTCACATCGACGGCGACGGCGACACCAGGCCGCTCGACCTCGTCCTGCTTCACCACAGCCTGGGCTTCCGGCCCGCCAGCTGGAAAACCCTCCGCGCCCGCACGAGTACGGGAGGGTCGCCACATACGGTCGAGCTTCCAGAGGGTTCGCTTCGGGCCGCTACGGATGACGATCACGCCGCCGTGCACTACCGCGAGCACCTGGACCGCCTGCACTGGACGGTTGCGACGGACACCCTTTTCATCACCGGGAGTCGCGACGCATTCGCGCTGCAAGCATCCCAGCTGCGGTCTCTCGTCGAAGACAGCCCCTCGTTCCTCGCCGAGCGACCACAAGGCCACTTCTGCGCTGAGATCAACCTCGGTGCCCAGGGATTCAAGCAGCATGACCGCAGCCCGAATGCCGTACTGCACATCCAGATCTGCGAGACGCACCGCTGAGGCACTTCGCGGGATATGCCGAGACCGGCGTCAGCTGAGCACCAGGCTCGCGATCTTCCCGTCGCGCAGCTCGAACTTGAACGGCCCGGTCCCGTTGAACCGGTTGCTCGTCACCATGATGTTCGCCGTGTACTCGCCGTGCGCCGACCCGGGCTGCACCGAGATCAGCTCGAACTGGCTCTGCATCCCGATGTTGTCGGTCTCGTTCCAGCTCCGGACACCGTCAGGGCCGTGAAACTCACGCCCCCAGTCGTTCAGGTAGGCGTCGTCCGTGAAGGTGGCGACGAACCGTTCGGTGTCGGCCGCGTTCGTGGCGTCGACGAACTCCTGGATCACGGGCGGGATGACGGCGGGCGTGTCGTTGACAGCCATGCAAACCTCCAAGGTACTCGGTCGCCTCGACCTTAGGCACAGTTCTGCCCGTCAGCCAGGGCTCAGTGATCCATGGTCAGCTCGTAGAACCGCCAGAGATGCTGCAGCTCGGCAGGGATCTCGGAACCCTCGTAGGGCGAACGCTCCACGAACCCGCGCGACTCGTAGAGCCGGTGGGCCCCGTGCATGAACCGGTTGCTGTCCAGCCGGACCGTCGGCGCCCGCAGCTCGCCGCGGGAGAGCTCCAGGAGCCAGTCCAGCATCGCCGAGCCCACATGGGCTCCGCGGTACTCAGGGCGTACGAACATCCGCTTGATCTCGACGGCGCCGTCGCCCTGTACCCGCAGGGCCGCGACGCCCGCCGGTACGCCGCCGACGTGCGCGAGCGCGATCACGCCGGACGGCCTGCGGAACCGGTCGAGCGCCGCGGGCGTGTGCCGCGCGTCGCCGCCCATCGCGAAGCCGTAGGTCTCCTCGAACGTGGCGAGCGCCTACGCCATGTACTCCGTCATGAGCTGGAGCACGACGGCGTCGTCGGCGGCGGACGCCTCGCGGATCCGAGGCTGGATCAGGGGCTGGATCTGGGGCTGGTTCAACACGCCGTTCCTTCCTGGTCGTGGGCGAAACTCTAAACGTTTCAGCGGGTGGTTTTAACCCGCCCGGCCTCCGCACAGTGGTCCTGCACCGCGCCGTGGCGGGCTCCGCCAGGCGCACCCGCCCGAGCACCTGGAGGAACCATGTCCATCCGTGCGCACAAGCGCAGTATCACGCTCGCCATCACCGCGGCGCTGGTCGCCCCGTTCGCCATGGTGGCCGCGGTCACCGCGGACACCATCACAGCGGCGCCGGCGGCCGCACACGGTTCGGTGACCGACCCGCCCACCCGGAACTACGGGTGTCTCCAGCGCTGGGGCAGCGACCACCTGAACCCCGAGATGGCCAACATCGACCCGATGTGCTGGGGTGCCTGGCGGCACGACCCCAACGCCATGTGGAACTGGAACGGCCTCTACCGGGAGAACGTGGGCGGCAACCACGAGGCGGTCATCCCGAACGGGCAGCTCTGCTCGGGTGGCCGCACCCAGTCGCCGCGATACGACTACATGGACACCCCCGGCGAGTGGGTCGCCAAGGACGTCCCGCAGCAGTTCCACCTCACCCTGACCGACCAGGCCCGGCACGGTGCCGACTACCTGCGCATCTACGTCTCGGAGCCCGGTTTCGACCCGACGACGGAGGCGCTCGGCTGGGACGACGTCCAGCTGGTCAAGCAGACCGGCAGGTACCCGTCGCAGGGCACGTACGAGACCGACGTCAACCTGTCCGGCCGCAGCGGCCGGGCCGTCCTGTACACGATCTGGCAGGCCTCCCACCTCGACCAGCCGTACTACCTGTGCTCGGACATCAACATCGGCGGCGGTGCGACCGCAGGCGCGGCTGAGGCCGGGCCCGAGCCGGTCGTCACGACAAAGGTCGCGACGACGGCGGCCGCCGGCTGCCGCCTCGGTCAGTTCGCCGCCTGACCGCGGCGGAGCAGGAGACGACAGCACCTCTCGTGTCGACAGTCGGCCTCGGCCCCTCAGCGGACCGGGGCCGACGTCGTGTCCGGGTGCAGCCCGTGCCCCTTCGACGCCGCTCCGATGACCCCGAACGCATAGGCGTGATCGATACCTGAGACAGATCTTGTCTCACAGTCCCAGCCCGCGTAATCTGCTCCAGGCGGGCCGATGGCTCGCTACGGAACACGCAGCCGCGCGGCCGTCCGGCCGCCCACGCAGGGAGGACGTCTTGAGCACCGTGCGCTCCGCACTCCCCACCTCGGCCCTCGCCCCGACCCGCACCGCCGCCGCGCACTCCATGTGCGTGTCCGACTGCTGCCCCAGAGGCTGTCTGTAGAGCGTCCGCTTCCGCGCCCGACCACACCGGCTCAGCCGAGCGTGGCCCAGGCGCCGGCGCGATGCTCCGGTCACACCCAAGCCCCAGACGCTCCACGCCAGTCCCGAGGCACGTATCCGCACGACCCGGGCGCCGACGTCGGACATGCACGACTCCAGCCAGACCCGCCACACAGTGAAGGAAGAACACATGGCCCGCATCTATGACGACGCGACCAAGCTCATCGGCAACACCCCGCTCGTCAAGCTCAACCGCTTGACCGAGGGTCTCGAGGCGACGGTTCTCGCGAAGCTCGAGTTCTACAACCCGGCCAACTCCGTGAAGGACCGCATCGGCGTGTCCATCATCGACGCCGCCGAGGCGTCCGGTGAGCTCAAGGAGGGCGGCACGATCGTCGAGGGCACCTCTGGCAACACGGGCATCGCCCTGGCCTGGGTCGGCGCGGCACGTGGTTACAAGGTGGTCCTGGCGATGCCGGAGACCATGTCCAAGGAGCGCCGCGCGCTGCTGCGCGCCTACGGCGCCGAGCTGGTGCTCACGCCGGGCGCCGAGGGCATGAAGGGCGCCGTCGCGGCGGCCGAGAAGATCGCCCAGGAGCGCCCGGGCGCCATCCTGGCCCGCCAGTTCGCCAACGAGGCCAACCCGAAGATCCACCGTGAGACCACGGCCGAGGAGATCTGGGCCGACACCGACGGGAACGTCGACATCCTGGTGGCCGGTATCGGCACGGGCGGCACCATCACCGGTGTCGGCCAGGTGCTCAAGGACCGGAACCCCGACATCAAGATCGTCGCGGTCGAGCCCGAGGAGTCGCCCATCCTCAACGGCGGCGCCCCCGGCCCGCACAAGATCCAGGGCATCGGTGCCAACTTCGTGCCGGAGATCCTCGACACCAAGGTGTACGACGAGGTCATCGACATCAACCTCGCCACAGCCATCGACACCGCCCGCCGCTCGGCGAAGGAGGAGGGCCTGCTGGTCGGCACCTCCTCCGGTGCCGCCCTCTCGGCAGCCCTCCAGGTCGCGAAGCGCCCGGAGAACGCCGGCAAGACGATCGTCGTGATCGTCCCGGACTTCGGCGAGCGCTACCTCTCCACCCCGCTGTTCGAGGGCCTGGTCGACTGATGGCGCGGGCGCGCGGGCTGTTCCGGGTTCTTGCCGAGGACCTGGCCGCCGCGCGCGCCCACGACCCGGCCGCGCGGTCGAACCTGGAGGTCGCGCTCGCCTATCCCGGCGTGCACGCCCTCTGGGCCTACCGCGCGGCGCACCGCATGTGGCGGGTGCCGTCCCTTCGCCTGCCCGCGCGGCTGCTCTCGCAGCTCGCGCGGGCGGCGACCGGGATCGAGATCCATCCCGGCGCCCGGTTGGGGCAGCGGCTCTTCATCGACCACGGCATGGGTGTTGTCATCGGCGAGACCGCCGTGGTGGGCGACGACGTCATGCTGTATCACGGCGTCACCCTGGGCGGCCGGTCGCTCAACCGCGGCAAGCGTCACCCGACGCTCGGCGACCGCGTGACCGTCGGCGCAGGCGCGAAGGTGCTCGGCCCCGTGTGGGTGGGCGACGACGTGCAGATCGGCGCCAACGCCGTCGTCGTGAAGGACGTACCCCCCGGAGCCGTCGCCGTGGGCATCCCCGCGCGGATCCGGGTGCCGAACGCGCCGGTGGCCGAACGCCCTCGGCACGAGGACCCGTCGGAGCTCATCGAGTACACGATCTGACCGGCGGCTGCTGACCGCCCGCCTCAGCGCAGGCGGTCCGCGTGCTGCTGCGCCAGGGCGGGCGGCGCCGTGGCGAGCCAGGCATCGACCAGGGCTTCCCGTAGACCCGCCTCGTCGATGACGTCGAGCTGGATCAGCATCCCCGCGAAGCCGTCGAAGTGCGCGATCGTGAAGAACCCCGGCCGCTCCTCGGCCAGGATCGCCTCCTTCTCCCCCAGGTCCTCGACCCGCACGCCGAGGATCGGACCCTCCGGCACCGGCTCGTCGCCGAACCGCTTGAGGTCGGCCTTGGTGAACGGGCGCTCCCACGCGAACGCCTTGCGCCCGACCGACCAGGCACGGTGGCGCCAGCTCAGACCCTCGGCGGTCTCGGGCAGCGCGAGGGCGAGCCGGGCGACGTCGTCGTAGGTGGCCACCGTTCCACCGTATCCATTGCCGCCGGGCGCGCTCGGCGGAACGCCGTCGGGTGAGCCGGTAGGGTGTGGGCAGTATCTGGGACGCGCCGTCCCAGGTAAGACGTTCCCACGACGAGGTGACCCCACATGCGCATCGGATTCCAGACCGGTTACTGGTCCCGCAAGCCCCCGAAGGGCATCCAGCAGTTCATCGTGGCCGCCGACAGGCTCGGCCTCGACTCGGTCTGGACGGCGGAGGCCTACGGCTCCGACGCCTTCTCGCCGCTGGCCTGGTGGGGCTCGCGCACCAAGAACGTGCGGCTGGGCACTGGTATCGCCCAGCTGTCGGCCCGCACGCCGACGGCGACCGCCATGCAGGCGCTCACGATGGACCACCTGTCCAAGGGCCGGTTCGTGCTGGGCCTCGGCGCCTCCGGGCCGCAGGTCGTCGAGGGCTGGTACGGCCAGCCGTACAAGCGGCCGCTGGCCCGCACACGCGAGTACGTCGACATCGTGCGGCAGGTGATGCGCCGCGAGGCGCCGGTGACCCACGACGGCTCCTTCTACCAGCTGCCCCTGTCCGCGGAGGCGCCCGGCGCGATGGGGCTGGGCAAGGCCCTCAAGCCCACGGTGCACCCGTTCCGTCCCGAGATCCCCATCATCCTGGCCGCGCAGGGCCCCAAGAACGTGGCCCTCGCCGCCGAGATCGCCGACGGCTGGATGGCCGGCTTCTACGCACCCCGCATGGACGACGAGTTCCGCGCGCTGCTCGCCGAGGGTTTCGACGCCCGCTCGGAGGAGCGTTCGGCGGCCGACGGGTTCGAGGTCGCGGCCACGGTCCCCGTCGTCGTGCGGGACGACGTCGAGGCCGCCGCCGACGTCATCCGCCCGCACATCGCCCTGTACGCGGGCGGGATGGGCGCCAAGGACGCGAACTTCCACAAGCAGTCGCTCGACCGGCTCGGCTACAAGGAGCCGCTCGACAAGGTGCAGGAGCTGTACCTCGCCGGGCGCAAGGAGGAGGCGGCCGCTGCCGTCCCGACGCAGCTCGTCGAGGAGATCGCTCTGGTCGGTCCGATCGACAAGATCCGGCGCGAGCTGCCGGCCTGGGAGAGCACGGCGATCACGACGATGCTCGTGCAGGGCGACCCGGCCTCCATGCTGGCGCTGCTGTCGGCGTCGCAGGACTCCTCGCTCGGCGGGCGGGCACGCTCGACGACGTCGGCGCTGCTCTCGCGGGTGGCCCCGAAGAAGGTCTGACGGCGGCGGGGGTCTCGACAGGCTCGACCCCGTTGGTCGAGCCTGTCGAGCCCCCAGCTCTCAGTCGTCCTCCGGGAACCACACCGCGCGCCTCAGGTTCACGCGGCGGCCGTCGCGGGACAGCGGGCAGCCCTCGGCGCGCAGCGCGTCCAGGGCCTCGGTCAGGTGATGCTGAGGCGGAGATCCTGCGGCGTTCACCACCCGCCACCACGGCACCCGGTCTTCGTCGGACACGGGTGCATCGTCGTCCTGGTCGTCGTCCGCGACGAGGTGCGCGTACCGGCCACCGGACCCGGCCAGAACACTCCCGACCTGCCGCGGCCCGCCCCGGCCGAGGTCCTCGCCGACGATCTCGGCGATCAGCCCGTACGTCATCGCGCGGCCCGAGGGGATGCGCCGGACGACGTCGAGCACCGCGGCGGCATACTCCTCGACGTCGGTGAGCTGGGTTCCGGGCGGCGAGTCGGTCACGGATGCGATCGTAGACGCGGACACCGACAGCGAGACCAGCAGCGCGGCGACGGGCAGTTTTCCACTTGCCCGCTGGTGGCACGATCGACGCATGGCACTTCCTCAGATCGCCCTGCCCGACGGCTATCGCTGGCGCACGCTGACCAAGGACGACCAGCGGCTCGTGACCGAGCTGGACACGTGGGCGTTCCCGTCGGGCCTCGCCCACGACGACATCGACGCCACCCCGTCACCGCTGACCTGGGAACGCGCGATAGCGATCGAGGCCGAAGGCTTCGACGGCCTGGCGGCGCTGCACGCGTCCTACCCGTTCCAGCAGTTCCCCGTGCCCGGCGCCGAGCTGCCGACCGCCGGCCTGACCTGGGTGGGCGTGCATCCCCAGCACCGCAGGCGCGGCCTGCTGACGGCGATGATCGACCTGCACCTGGCGCGCTCCGCCGAGCGTGGCGAGGCGCTCAGCGCCCTCTTCGCCGCCGAGGCGCCGATCTACGGCCGGTTCGGCTACGGCCACGCTGCCGACGACCTCCGCCTGGAGATCCCGCGCGGCGCAGCCCTACGGGACGTGCCGGGCGCGGAACGGCACACGATCCGCCTGGAGGTCGCCACGCGCGAGAAGCACGGCGAGCTGGTCGACCGCCTCCACCGCGCGGTCGGTGCCGCCCCGACGGGCCTACCGGGGATCAACCGGCCGGGCTGGGTCACCCGCGAGACCGAGGAGCTGCAGGCCATCCTCTGGGACGACTCCCCGGTCTTCCGCGAGGGGCGTGAGTCCCGGCGCATCATGATCGTCGAGCTCGACGGCGAACCGCGCGGCTACGTCACGTTCCGCCGCACCATGAACTGGGAGCTCAGAGGCCCGCGCGGGCGGGTCCACGCCGGCGAGGTCGTCGCGCTCGACGCCGCAGCGGCCCGGGCCCTGTGGGGCGCGCTGCTCGATCTCGACCTGACGAACGAGGTCACGCCGTTCGTCCTGCCCGTGGACGACGTCATCACCAATCTCCTGGTGGACCTCCGCGCCGCCGTCCCGCGCACCCCGGACAACGTCTGGGTGCGGCTGGTCGACGTCGCCGGCGCGCTCGCCGGACGCCGGTACGCGGCCGACGTCGACGTCACGCTCGCCGTGACCGACGCGCGGCTGCCCGCCAACGCGGGCGTCTACCGGCTGCGGGCCGAGGCGTTCGGCGAGGCGTCGGTGGAGCGGGTCGACCCCGAGTTCGAAGCCCCTGACCTGTCGCTCGACGTGCGCGAGCTGGGCGCCGCGTTTCTCGGCGGCAGGTCGCTCGCGGCGCTGGCGGCCGCCGGCCTCGTCACGGTGCACCCACGTCCCGGGCAGCCGACGAACGCGCTGGCCCGCGCGAGCGCTGCCTTCGGCTGGCCGATCGCGCCCGGATCCTCCTGGGTCTTCTGACCCGCCCCACCCTTGTGGTCGGGGACGTGCCCGGTCAGGTCTGGCAGGTAGGGCACCAGAACAGGTTGCGGCCTGCCAGCTCCTTGGTCAGGACGGGTGTGCCGCAGATCCGGCACGGCAGGCCGGCCCGGTGGTAGACGTAGAACGCCTGGTCGGACGGCACGGCGCCGGGCGTCCCGTCGGTGTTCTGCCGGGTCCGACGCCGCCCGCCGACAACGGGCTTGTGTTCGTCGGAGCCTTCGTCGGGGTCATAACCCCGTTCTCGACTCGCCTCCCGGGTCGGGCTGTCGGCCGGGTCGGTGGTGACTATCGCGCCCAGGGCGGCGCCGTCGCGCATGAGGGTCACCAGGTCGTCCCAGATCGCGCGCACCGTCGTGGCAGGCACGGCGCGCCCGGGCCGCAGCGGGTCGACGCCTGCCCGGAACAGCGCCTCGGCGCGGTAGATGTTCCCGACCCCAGCGACGACCGCCTGGTCCATGAGCTGCTGCCCGATCGTGACCCGCGACCGGCCGACCGCCGCGACAAAGGCCTCGACGTCGCCGTCGTCCCGGATGGGGTCCGGGCCCAGGCGCGCCTCGACCGCCTTCTTCTCCTCGGTCGTGATCACCTCGCAGGCCGTCGGCCCGGTGAGGTCCGCGACTGCGTGGTCGCCGAGCAGGCGCACGCGGACCTGCCCGCGCGGGTCGGGCACGAGCCATTCGCCGTCGTCCGAGCCTGTCGAGGTCTGGGCCTCGGCAAGCTCGACCACCGGGTTGGTCTCCCGTTCACCGATGCGCTTGCGCGGCGCGCCGATCGCGTGCGCCACCTCGGGTGCGTCCGGGGCGCCGGCGAACGTCCACGTGCCGTACAGCCCGAGGTGCGTCCGCAGCCACAGATCGCCCTCGAACCCCAGGAACAGCTGCTTGCCCCATGCCTCGCTCGCCACCAGACGGCGCCCCGAGAGCACGGCGGCGCCGTCGGCGAACCGCCCCTGCGGGCTGCTCACCCGGAGGACCTGCCCGGCGTACAGCGAGTCGAACGTCCGCGCGAGGCGGTGGACGGTGTGGCCCTCAGGCACGCTTTGCTTCGTAGTCGGCGAGCTGGTCGATGCGGCGCTGGTGCCGCTCGTCGCCGCTGAACGGCTCGGCCACGAAGGCCTCGACGAACGACGTCGCCTCCTCCACCGAGTGCATCCGGCCGCCCACGGCGATCACGTTGGCGTCGTTGTGCTGGCGGCCCAGCCTGGCGGTCTCGAGCGACCACGCGAGGACGGCGCGGACGCCGGTCACCTTGTTCGCGGCGATCTGCTCGCCGTTGCCCGAGCCGCCGATGACAATGCCGAGCGAGCCCGGCTCGGCGACGACGGCCTCGCCGGCGGAGATGCAGAAGGCTGGGTAGTCGTCCAGGGGGTCGATCTCGTGGGCCCCGTGGTCGATCACCTCGTGCCCGGCGGTGGTGAGGTGCTGCACCAGGTGCTGCTTGAGGTCGTACCCGGCGTGGTCGGCGGCGATGTGCAGGCGCATGGGCCCCATTCTTCCCCATCTCCGAGGTCGGGCGCGCAGCACGAGAATCCGGGCGCAAAGGTTGCGTACGCTGGCGCAATGACCACCGACGCCACGGGTCTCACGTCGGGCATCGACCTCGACGCGCTCGACCCCGCAACCCGACCGCAGGACGACCTGTACCGCCACGTCAACGGGCGGTGGATCGACAGTCACGAGATCCCCGCCGACCGTGCCATGGACGGCGCGTTCCGAGACCTCTACGACAAGGCAGAGGTGCACGTCCGGGAGATCATCCAGGACGCGCCGACCGGTTCGAAGATCGGCGACCTGTACAAGAGCTTCATGGACACGGAGCGCATCACGGGCCTCGGCACGGCTCCCCTGGACGAGGACTTCGCGCTCATCCGTGACGCCGGCGACATGACGGCCCTGACCCACGCGCTGGGCACGCTGCAGCGCACGGGCGGCACGGCTGGCGTCCGCTTCTGGGTGGACAACGACGCCACCGACCCGGAGAAGTACGTCGTGTACCTGCGGCAGTCCGGTCTCGGCCTGCCCGACGAGGCGTACTACCGCGAGGAGCAGTACGCCCCGATCCGCAAGAAGTACCTGCCGCACGTGGCCAGGATGCTGCGCTTCGCCGGCGTCCACGAGACGTGGGGCGTCTCCGCCGACGACGCCGCCAGCCGCGTCTTCGACCTCGAGAAGCGGCTCGCCGCCCACCACTGGGACGTGGTGCGCGACCGCGACGCCACCCTCACGTACAACCCGATGACGCTGGCCGACCTGGCCGGGTCTGCGCCCGGTTTCGACTGGTCGGCCTGGGCCGAGGCGCTCGGCGTACCCGCCGGCGCGTTCGACGACGTGGTGGTGCGCGAGCCCGACTTCGCGACGGGCTTCGCCGCCCTGTGGAGCGAGCTGTCGCTGCTGGACTGGCAGCTCTGGATGACGTACCACGTGGTCAGCGCCCGGGCGCCCTACCTGACCGACGAGATCGTCGAGGCCAACTTCGACTTCTACGGCCGCACGCTCACCGGTGCGCAGGAGGTCCGCGAGCGCTGGAAGCGCGGCGTGGCCCTCGTGGAGGGCGCGCTCGGCGAGGTGGTGGGCGCGGAGTACGTGGCGCGGCACTTCCCGCCCGCGAACAAGGCCAAGATGGACCGGCTCGTGGACGCCCTCGTGGCGGCCTACCGCGAGTCCATCGAGGGTCTCGACTGGATGACCGACGAGACCAAGGCGAAGGCCCTGACCAAGCTCGAGAAGTTCACGCCCAAGGTCGGGTACCCCGTGAAGTGGCGCGACTACTCAGGGCTCGAGGTGGACGCGGCCGACCTGGTGGGCAACGTGCGCCGGTCCAACGCGTTCGACCAGGACTACGAGCTCGCGAAGATCGGCAAGCCGCTGGACCGCGACGAGTGGTTCATGACGCCGCAGACGGTCAACGCGTACTACAACCCCGGGATGAACGAGATCGTCTTCCCCGCGGCGATCCTGCAGCCCCCGTTCTTCGACCCCGAGGCCGACGACGCCGTGAACTTCGGCGGGATCGGCGGCGTCATCGGGCATGAGATCGGCCACGGCTTCGACGACCAGGGCTCCAAGTACGACGGCGACGGCCGCCTCGAGGACTGGTGGACCGACGCCGACCGCACCGAGTTCGAGAAGCGCACGAGCGCGCTGATCGCGCAGTACGACGAGTTCCGCCCGGCCCAGCTGGAGGCGTCCGCAGCCGTCGCGGGTGACGAGGGCGAGGGCGACGGCGAGCAGGCCGAGGACGCGCACGTCAACGGCAGCCTCACGATCGGCGAGAACATCGGCGACCTGGGCGGGCTGTCGATCGCCATCAAGGCGTACCGGATCGCGCTCGGCAAGCCCCTGGAGGAAGCGCCGGTCGTGGACGGCCTGACCGCCCTGGAGCGGGTCTTCCTCGGCTGGGCGCAGGTGTGGCAGTCCAAGGGCCGTGACGAGGAGGTGCTCCGCCGTCTCGCGACGGACCCGCACTCCCCCAACGAGTTCCGCTGCAACGGCGTGGTGCGCAACGTGGACGAGTTCTACGCGACGTACGACGTCCAGCCGGGCGACGCCCTGTACCTCCCGGAGGAGGACCGCGTCCGCATCTGGTGACAGTTCGCGAAGTAGAGCGCCTGTCCGGGTCTCCCTGGTGTCACCAGGGAGATCGGACAGGCGCTCTACTTCGGCGACCTCACGTCAGGAGTCGGCGGACTGGGCCTTCAGGGCTCGGTCCGTGCCGGCCAGCGACTCGACGACCAGGCGGCGCAGGGCCGGGGCAGCGTCGGCGTTCGTCTCCAGCCACGCGGCCGTGGCATCCCGAAGCTCGACCGACGCCAGCGGCGCCGGGTAGAAGCCCTCGATGATCTCCTCGGCGATGTGGTAGCTCCGCTCGTTCCACACCTTGAGCACCGCGTCCAGGTACGGCTGCACGACGCCTGCCAGTACGGCCGGGTCGCTCACGTGCACGAAACCGAGACCGGTGTTCCGGATGATCGCGTTCGGCACGTCGGCGTCCACCACTGACGACAGCGCGGCCAGCTTGCCCTCGACGGTCGGCTTCGCGGCCCGGGCGCGCGCGGCGGACTGGCGGCCCGTCGCGGTGTCGTCGGCGGCGAGCGTCGCGTCGATCTCCTCGTCGCCCGCGGCACCGTTGAGCACGAGGCCCTCCAGCAGCTCCCACCGCAGGTCCGTGTCGATCTCGAGACCGTCGAGCGTGACCGAACCGTCCAGCAGCCCGGACAGCGTCTCGACGTGCGCCGGCGTCGACGCGACGTGCGCGAAGAACTTCACCAGCTGGAACTGGGTGTCCGAGCCGGCGGCGGCTTCGCCCACGAGCGTCCAGAGCGTGTCGCCCACCTCGGCGAGGGTCGCCGCCCGCTTCGACGGCGCCACGTACTGCCTGGCCGCAAGCACCATCTGGTTGAGCGTGGTGCGGAGCGTCGTCGACTCGGTCTCGCGGGAGATGCCGCCGAGCACCAGGCGGACGTACTCCGACGCCGGGACCTCACCGTCCCGCACCGAGTCCCAGACCGAGCCCCACACCAGGGAGCGGGCCAGCGGGTCCGCGATGTCGCCCAGGTGCTCCAGCGCGACGCGGAGCGACGCGGCATCGAGGCGGATCTTCGCGTACGCGAGGTCCTCGTCGTTGAGCAGCACGAGCGCCGGACGGTCGAGCTCGACGAGCTCCTTCACGTCGGTCCGCCGCCCGTCGACGTCTACCTCGACGAAGTGCGTGCGCACGAGCTCGCCGGCGTCGGACAGGCTGTAGAAGCCGATGCCGAGGCGGTGCGGGCGGATCGTGGGCCACTCGGCGGGCGCCGTCTGCTCGACGACGAACGACATGATGCGGCCGTGGCTGTCCGTCTCGATCACCGGACGCAGCGTGTTCACGCCGGCGGTCTCCAGCCAGAGCTTCGACCAGGCCTTGAGGTCGCGGCCGCTGGTCGTCTCGAGCTCCGTGAGCAGGTCGGGCAGCTCGGTGTTGCCCCACGCGTGCTTGCCGAAGTACGCGGAGACGCCTGAGATGAACGCCTCGCGCCCCACCCAGGCCACGAGCTGCTTGAGCACCGACGCGCCCTTGGCGTAGGTGATGCCGTCGAAGTTGACCTGGACGTCCTCCAGGTCCTTGATCTCGGCGACGATCGGGTGCGTGGACGGCAGCTGGTCCTGCTTGTAGGCCCAGGACTTCTCCATCGCGGAGAACGTGGTCCAGGCTGCGTCCCACTCGGTGGCCTCGGCCGTGGCGAGCGTGGACGCGTACTCAGCGAACGACTCGTTGAGCCAGAGGTCGTTCCACCACTTCATGGTGACCAGGTCGCCGAACCACATGTGCGCCAGCTCGTGCAGGATCGTCACGACGCGGCGCTCGCGCACGGCGTCGGTCACCTTGGAGCGGAACACGTACGACTCCGTGAAGGTCACGCAGCCCGCGTTCTCCATGGCGCCCATGTTGTACTCGGGCACGAAGAGCTGGTCGTACTTGGTGAACGGGTACGGCACGCCGAACGTGTTCTCGTAGAACTCGAAGCCCTGCCGGGTCTTCTCGAAGATGTAGTCGGCGTCGAAGTGCTCGGACAGCGACTTGCGGCAGAACGCGCCGAGCGGGATCTCGCGACCGTCCGACGACGTCAGCGACGACCGGACCACCGCGTACGGGCCGGCGACGAGCGCCGTGATGTACGTCGAGATGCGTCCGGTGGGCTCGAACGTCCAGGTGGCGACGTCCTCGCTGATGGAGCCCGTCGCGGCGACCGGCTCCGGCGTCGGCTCGTTGCTCACGACCTGCCATGCCGCGGGCGCGGTGACGGTGAACTGGAACGTCGCCTTGAGGTCCGGCTGCTCGAAGCAGGCGAACACGCGGCGGGCGTCCGGCACCTCGAACTGCGTGTACAGGTAGACCTCGCCGTCCACCGGGTCCACGAAGCGGTGCAGGCCCTCGCCGGTGTTCGTGTAGCCGCAGTCGGCGACGACGACGAGCTCGTTGTCGGCGGCCAGGCCCTCCAGGGTGATCCTGGAGTCCGCGAACACTGCCGACGGGTCCAGCTCACGGCCGTTCAGCACCACGGACCGCACCGACGGGGCGACCAGGTCGACAAACGTCGAGGCGCCCTCCGTCGCGGTGAAGCGCACAGTCGTGGCGGACGCGAAAGTCTCCGGGCCGGTGGTCAGGTCCAGCGCGATCTCGTACGACTCGACCGCTACGACGCCGGCGCGTTCGACCGCCTCGGCGCGGGTCAGGTTCTCTCCGGGCACAGGCCCTCCACGTCTGTCTTCTCGGGGGCGGCAGATGACGCCCCGCACGCCCGACGGGCGCGCCTTTTCGGTTGGGTTGTCGTCCGGTCTGTGAACTACCTGCGACGACTCGTCGATCATGCCACGCAGGAGTAACAGCGAGTAACGCCTTTGTGTACGATCGACCGCGGTCGCCCGACCGACCGATTTGAGCTGAGGGAGTCGCCTGATGTCCGGCACAGTGCCGCCGCCACCGCCGCCAGGCGGTTGGCCCGACGAGGACCCGGGTACGCCGTCCCCGGAGCAGGACCCGCCCACCGCGCCGACGCCTGTCCAGCAGGGGCCGGTTCAGCGGGTCTCCGCGGCGACCCGCAGACCACCCGCCATCTCACCCGCGAGCCAGTTCTCGCAGGCTGTCACGCCGGCACCCGCCGCGCCCGGCGCTCCCGTGGTGCAGTCCGTCCACATCCACAACGGCGGCGGCGCCGCCCCGCAGTACTACACCGAGCAGTACCAGCAGCCCTACCAGCAGCCCCACCAGCAGGGCTACGCACAGCCTCAGGCATACGCGCAGCAGGCGCCACAGGGCGGCCAGTACCCGCCGCAGCCGTACCCGCCGCAGGGTTACGACCAGTACGGCCAGCCGGTGCCCGGAGCGGCGGCCGACGGCTACGGGCCCGAGCCGGGGCGCAAGAAGCTCAGCCCCGGCTGGATCGCCTTCATCGCGCTGGACGTGCTGCTCGTGATCGCGGCGATCATCTTCGCGGTGAACCTGCTGGGCAGGCCCGACACCACGCTCGAGACGGGCGGGACGCCGGCCGCCGAGCAGTCGGCGTCGCCGGAGCCGGAGGAGGGCCTGGAGACCGACGGCGGGGCCGGCGTCGAGACGTTCGCCGCACCGTCGCTCAACATCACGTGCACGGTCTCCGTGGACGCGGCCACCTGCGGCATCGCGGAGCTCGACCAGAAGCCCGCGCCCGACGCCTCGTGCGGCGGCGCGTCCGGCTACGTGGCGAAGGTCGACCCGACCGGCAACGTGACCCAGCCGTGCGTCACCAAGCAGGACCAGCCCAAGAAGGCGAAGGGCGACGTCGCGATCCTGAACTACGGCGCAGAGAAGAAGGCCCACGGGTTCACGTGCGTCAGCGACGAGTCCGGCATGAGGTGCGTGGCCGACGCGACCGGCAGCGGGTTCTCGATCGCCCGCGCGGGCATCGGCGCCGCCTGACCCGACTCTCCACCGCACCACCCCGCCGAGGTAGAACTGTGGCGCACCCCGCTCGGGGTGCGCCACAGTTCTACCTCGCCACAGCTCTACCTCGGCGGATCTACCTCGGCGGAGCGGGCTCGGGGTCCTCCTCGTTCATGACCGTGACCAGCGACCGCAGGCGCGCATGGGTGAACAGGTCCTCGAGCAGCACCACCGTGCCGGCGGAGTCAGCCAGCGGCACCTTCCAGTTCGGGTACTCGGTGTTGGTGCCCGGCTGGTTCTGGGCGCGCCGCTCCCCCACGGCGTCGGTCAGGTACACGCCGACCAGCGCGGCCGGCGTGTCCTTGAGGTAGCGGTGCAGCCCCTCGACGAGCTCGCGCTCGGACGGGTCGAACGTCGTCAGGCCGCGGCGGGACAGTGCCTCCACGAGCGACTCGCGCTCCGCACGTGCCTGGGCCCGCAGCACCGTCGGCTCCTCCGTGAGCAGCCCGAGGCGCTCACGCAGGTCCACGTGCTCGCCCGCGAGATAGCCGGCGGTCGGCGGCAGGTCGTGCGTGGTGACCGTGGCCAGCGCCGTCCGGCGGTACGCCTCCGGCTCGATGGGCGCCCCGGCCGCGTCCCGCTCGAAGAGCAGCACCGACGTGCCGAGGATGCCGCGCTCCTCGAGGTAGTCGCGGATCCACGGCTCGAACGTGCCGAGGTCCTCGCCGATGACCGTCACCCCGGCACGGTGCGCCTCCAGGCACAGGATGCCGATCAGGGCCTCGTGGTCGTAGGTGACATAGGCGCCGGCCGACGCGCGTGCGCCGCCCGGGATCCACCAGAGGCGGAAGAGCCCGAGGATGTGGTCGATCCGCAGCGCGCCGCAGTGCCGCAGCACGGTGCGCAGCATCTCGCGGTAGGGCGCGTAGCCGGCCTTCGCGAGCGCACGCGGGTGCCACGGCGCCGGGGACCAGTTCTGGCCCTGCTGGTTGTACATGTCCGGCGGAGCGCCGATGGAGACGCCCTGGGCAAGCACACCGGCGTCCGCCCACGCGTCGGCGCCGTCCGGGGACGAGCCGACGGCCAGGTCCTTGAGCAGGCCGAGCCGCATGCCGGCGTCGAGCCCGGCGCGGTGCGCCGCATGGAGCTGCTCGTCGGCGACCCACTGGAGCCAGCAGTAGAACTGGACGCGTTCGGAGAGCGCGTTGCGCAGCGTCGTCACACCGGACGACGACGGGTCGGCGAGCTCGGTCGGCCAGTCGCGGCCGTCGAGGTGCTCCGTGATGGCGCACCACGTCGCGAAGTCGACGAGGCCCTTGCCCTGCGCCAGCACGAACTCGTCGAACGCCGTCTGCCGGGCCGCCGACCGCTGGGCCGTGTACACGACCTCGAGGGCGGCCTTCTTGGCCTCCCAGATGGCGTCCCGGTCGATCGGCCCGGAGTCCTCGGACAGCTCGCGGACCGGTTCGCCCGCCCATTCCACGAGCGATCGGTCGGCGGCGGAGAGGTACGCCGTCTCACGGATGTCCTCGACGCGGATGTACAGCGGCGACATGAAGCGGCGCGACGTCGGCAGGTAGGGGCTCGGCGTCACCGGCAGCACCGGCTCGGTGGCGTGCAGGGGGTTGATCCCGACGAAGTCCGCACCGCCGTTGTGCGCCGTCTGCCAGGCGAGGTCGGCCAGGTCGGCGAGGTCGCCCATGCCCCAGGAGTCCTTGGACCGCACCGAGTAGAGCTGGACCATGAAGCCCCAGGCCTGCTTGCGGGCGACCTTCTTGCGCAGCTCCAGCCGCTCGGGAGTCACCACGAGCGGGGTCTGCGCCGTCTGGCCGCCGGACTCGGCGTGCAGCGTGTGCCAGCCGAGCGGCAGGTCGGCAGGGACGGTGAACGTCACGCGCCCGACCTTGCGGCTGTCCACCGTGCGGGGCTCGGTGTGGACGTCGGCCTGCCGCAGCTGGACGCGGGGACCCCGCACCACCGCGAACGAGCCGGTGGTCGTGGTCGCCTGCGGTGCGGTCACACGCCACGGGGTGGCGCTGGTGGGCACGACCGGCTGCTCGGACTGCTCGAGCGCTATCCACGCCGTCACGTCCGCGCCATCCGCTACGTGCACGGCGACCTGTACCTCGGTGCCCTCCCGGGTCACGACGGTCGGCGGCAGCATCGCGCGCCACTCGTCGTCCTCGACCCGGTCCAGGCTCACGGCGATCGCTCCCGGGGTCGACGCAGGCACGTCGAGCGCCTCCAGCACCGCGACGACCGTCGACACGCTGACGTGCTGTACGCGGCCGTCATGGTCGGTGTACACGCACTGCACGCCGTGGGCGGTCGCCAGCTCGGCCAGCTCCGGCGGCACGGCGGCGCCGTCTCCGGTGGACCCAGGCATCGGTTCGTCGGTCACAAGGAAAGATCTTGCCATCTACCGGCGCTCACCGG
>NZ_JBFAKY010000019.1:80306-121724 GCF_040656015.1 Promicromonospora sp. NPDC050249
GTCGCCAGCTCCGGCGGCACGGCGGCGCCGTCTCCGGTGGACCCAGGCATCGGTTCGTCGGTCACAAGGAAAGATCTTGCCATCTACCGGCGCTCACCGGGCGCAACGCGGGCGTGTCCGACGAATTGGCAGATGGCACGGGCAGCCGGCACGTTCGGGAAAACGGCTCCGGGCCGGGTCAGGCGGGGCCCGGACCGCCGTCCGTACCCTGCGAGGCGACCCCGTCGAGCGGCAGTGGCGCCGAGCGCGCGACGATCCCGGCGTTCAGCAGGGCCGAGTGGGCCGCGACGCGCAGCGCCCGGGCGACCACCCACTGCTGAGCGGGGCGCACCTGGGCGAACAGCGTGAAGGTGAGGCCCGCCTGGTCGACGGCGTCCACGCCACGCACCGACGGCGTCTCCAGCAGGCTGTCGGACAGCTCCGGGTCGTTCTTGACCCGGTCGACGGCGCGGCCGAGCGCGGTGCGGACGGCGTCGACGTCGGTCCCCAGCGGCACCTGCACCGAGGCGACCGCGCGGCTCCACTCCTGGGTGCGGTTGCCCGCGCGCAGGATCTCGCCGTTGCGGACGTACCAGAGGGTGCCGTCGAACGCGCGGACCTCGGTGAGCCGGAGGCCCATGGCCTCGACGGTACCGACGACGTCGCTCCCGAGGTCGACGTTGTCCCCCACGCCGAACTGGTCCTCGATGAGGAGGAGGATGCCGGACAGGAAGTCCTTGACGAGGCTCTGCGCGCCGAAGCCGATGGCGACGCCCGCCACGCCGGCGGTAGCCAGCAGCGGTGCGATGTCCAGCCCGATGGTCTGCAGGATGTACAGCATCATGATGGCGCCCACCACGATGTTGACCGACGAGTTCAGCACGGAGCCGACGGTCCGCGCGCGCTGCGCGCGCCGTTCGGCCGCCCGCGGGTTGGCCACGGTCAAGGCGTCGGCGAGGGCCTGCGGCGACATCAGCATGTTCTTGCGGCGCCGTTTTGCCTTCGCAGGTGCGGTGCTCGGCACGCCACCCGTGGTCGTACCGACGGGGTCGGCATTGCGCTCGACCACCGATCGCGGCTTCTGGCCGATGGCGATGCGCTCGGTGAGGGACGTGATGACGCGCCGCAGGACGTAGATCGTGATCAGGCCGATCGCGACGGTCAGGATCACCCTGAGCGGTCTGTCCATGAACCAGGACCAGAAGTCCTCGGCACCGTTGAACAGGGAGGTAGCAAGAGACTCGAACACGGTCGCAAACCTACTCGGTTCCGGGCCGCGGTCCGGACATCCCTGGCGGGGCACAGCGGACTCCTGCGCGACCTTCACAGGCCGTTCGCGTCGCGGTCGCGGACCGCGTCGAGATCGTGAGAACGGTCACGGGCCCGGGTTTCCCCGGGCCCGCTCCGTCACGCGGACGAGCTCACCATCGAGCTCGCCGTGTCATACCCCTGGCATCCGTACAGCGTCAGACTCTGAGCGTCTCGAGCTCCGCCGCGAGGCTGTCCGCCTCCGGCCCGACGATCACCTGGACCACCCGCCCGGACCGGACCACGCCGAATGCACCGGACGACTTCAGTCCGGACTCGTCCACGAGCGACGGATCGCTCACCTCTACCCGGAGCCGAGTGATGCACGGCTCCAGCTCGACGACGTTCGACGTCCCTCCGAGTGCCGCAAGGATCTGGTCAGCCTTGGTCATGTCTCAACTCCCACCGTGCGTCGCTGCAGGTCTCCGACCAGCCTATCGCCCCTGGCAAGCGATCCGCCCAGGCAATTGTCACCTTGCTCACACGAGACTCAGTTTCACGCGGCTGCCATCGGGCTGTCACAGTCGAGTGGCAGGATGACGGACGTGACACAGGAATCCTTCTTCGACGCCGTCGGCGGCCACGACACGTTCGTGCGCCTCGTCGACGCGTTCTACGACGGCGTCGCCGACGACCCGGTACTGCGCCCCATGTATCCCGAGGAGGACCTGGGGCCGGCCAAGGAGCGTCTGACGCTGTTCCTCGAGCAGTACTGGGGCGGGCCCAACACGTACTCCGCCCAGCGCGGGCACCCGCGGCTGCGCATGCGGCACATGCCGTTCAAGGTCAATCCCGACGCGCGCGACCGCTGGCTCGCGCACATGCGGACCGCCGTCGACTCGCTGGGCCTCGCGCCCATCCACGAGTCGCAGCTGTGGGACTACCTGGAGCGCGCCGCCTTCAGCATGATCAACACCTTCGAAGACTGACCGGACCTGAAGGAGACGCCCGCCCGTGGACGCCACCACCCCTGATCCGCTCGCCGGCAGCACGCCGGACCGCCAGCCCGACGCGCTCGACCGCCTGCTGCAGGTGCTCGACCTGCGGCACCTCGAGGGCTGGGGCCCGCGCGGTGAGGAGGACGTGCTGCGCGGCGACAGCATGCCCGGCCCGGCCAACCGCGCCTACGGCGGCCAGGTGCTCGCGCAGGCCATCCTGGCCGCGGACCGCACCGTCCCGGAAGGCCGTCTGATCCACTCGCTGCACGGCTACTTCCTGCGCGAGGGACGGGTCGAGGAGCCCATCGACTTCGCTGTCGAGCGGCTGCGTGACGGGCGTTCGTTCAGTGCGCGACGCACCCACGCGATCCAGTTCGGCAAGCCGATCCTGTCGATGATCGCGTCGTTCCAGGACGACCAGCCGGGCTACGAGCACGCGATGCCGATGCCCGACGACGTCCCGCCGCCCGACGAGGTCGGCTCCGCCTTCGACGAGCTGGCCAGCCTGCCGGAGGGCGTCGCCGTACGGGCCCAGTTCTGGACGGACTCCGCGTTCGAGCTGCGGCACGTGGGCGGCTCGCTGTACCTGCGCCCGGACGCCGCGGTAGCCGACGGGGGCACGCCGCCCGCCACGCAGATGGTCTGGATGCGCACGCGCCGTCCGCTGGAGATCAAGGAGCAGGCGATGCACCGCGCCCTGCTGGCCTTCGCGTGCGACCAGCTCATGCTCGAGCCCGCCCTGCGCGCCGCCGGCAAGTCGTGGCAGGACGTCGGCGCCTCCGTGCCGATGGCCAGCCTCGACCACGGCATGTGGTGGCACCGCGACGTGCGCGTGGACGAGTGGATGCTGTTCGTGCAGAGCGCGCCCACCGCGCAGGGCGGGCGAGCCCTGGGGACGGCCAAGGTCTACACACAGGACGGCGCCCTGGTCGCCTCGGCGGGCCAGGAGGGCATGATCCGCCTCCCGGCCTAGGCCCCCAGCTCGGCCAGCCGGTCCCGGGTCGCCTGGATCGCCTGCCGGGTCGAGGCGACCTGATCCGGGGGCACGCCCGCCTCCACGCGCAGGTCCAGGGCCTGCACGAACAGGGCCAGAGCCTCGCCGAGGAACGGCCGGGCCTGGTCGGCGTGCGCCTCCAGGGCCTGGTCGTACCGGCACTTGCCCCAGTGCTGCAGGGCGAAGCACTCCAGCCGGCGGGCGTGCTCGACGCTCGCGGAGTAGTCCCCGTAGTGGTGCGCTGCCTCCAGGGCCAGCCCGAACAACAGGTCCGCCTCGGAGAACCGGTGCCGCCACTGCAGCACGTGGGCCAGCCGCAACAGCGGTGCCACGGCGCCAAGAGGCACCTCCTCGGCGTGCGAGTGCGCGGCCTGCAGCTCGTCGCCCGGCCCACCGGCCTGCCGGACCGCGAGCCAGCCGAGGCGCTCGGCCTCGGCCAGCTCGGCGTCCGGGTCGTCCGCCTCGGGAGCCAGCGCGCGGGCCAACGGCACGCGCACGGCGAGGATCGCCGGCGTGTCGCGGTCCGGACGCCCCGCCAGCTCGGCGCGGTACGCCTGGGCGGCCGGGACGTCGTCGAACACCTCGTGCAGTGTTACCGGGTCGAAGTGGTGCCTGGGCAGATCCAACTGTTCCTCCGCAGCCAAAATCAAGAGGGACGAATCTACCAATTCGGACAGGCTGAGGACCACTCGGCCCGGCGCGCCACCGCGGCCGACCGGCGAGTACTTCGCGTGGAGGAAAATGGGCACCATGACACGCCTCCACGTCCCCGTCACGCTGCGCTGGTCCGACCTCGACGCCTACGCGCACGTCAACAACGTAGCGATGTTCCGCCTGCTGGAGGACGCCCGGATCACCGCCTTCTGGCAGCACCCGGAGGCACCCGAGGGTGAGGAGTGGCCGACGGCGGTGGTTCCCACCGGGCCCGACGCCGACTCACACACCCTCGTGGCGGGTCAGCGCATCGAGTACCTGCGGCCGCTGCTGTTCACGCGCACCCCCGTGCGCGTCGAGATGTGGCTGGGCCGGATCGGCGGCGCGAGCGCCGAGGTCTGCTACGAGGTGCACGACGGAGTCGCCGGCATGGCGAAGACGGGGCCGACGTCGGGCGGCAAGCCCTACGCGCGCGCCACCACCACTCTCGTGTTCGTCGACGCCGCCACGAACCAGCCCCGGAGGCTCACCGAGAACGAGCGGCTCGCGTGGAAGGGGTTCGAGGAGGAGCCGGTCACGTTCCGCCGCTGAGCGCGTCTAGCTCGCGGCGACCGTTGCCGCCGTCCGGCAGCTCGCCAGGCGAGCCAGCTCGTCACCCACGGGCGTGCGCACCAGCTCGTCCGCGACGACGCCGACCGACTGCCGGAGCCTGCGTCGGGCGCCCATCGCCCGACGGCGAGCGCCCAGCGTGCCGAACACCCGGCAGACGAGCGCGAGCAGCAGGCCGAGGGCCAACCCGCCGAGCACCATGAGCGTCGGCCACGGGATCCGGAACGGGTCGACACCGCCGAGCCCGTCGCCGGACTCGGGCGCCCCGGGAAAGACGATGCCCTCGCCCGACCACGTCGGCAGCGTGAGCACCGGCGTCGGCGGAGGCGGGAGCTGGAGGTAGGCGAAGCCGAACAGCCCCAGCAGCCAGAGGAGCCCCGCCGCGACCACGGCGATCAGGGTCCACTGGGCCGTGTTGACCAGCGACCACCACACCGGGCGCCGGGAGGCCTCCACGCGGGTCGTCGCCACTGCCTGGTCGAGCGCGTCCGGGAGCTTGTCGATCCCCGCCTGTCCGCGCGAGCGTGCGGCCAGGACCCACGGGTCCGCGGCTCCGCGCGTCACCTCCTCGACGTAGCGCCGCACCGCCGACGCGGCCGCCGACCGCACTGCCGGCCGAGCCGTCGGCAGCGACGTGCGCACCAGGTCGTCCCTGCCCGACGGCGCCCGGTGCTCCCGGTCCGCCGTCCGCAGCCCGAGCCGCCGCAGCGGGTCCCTGCGCAGCCGTCCGACCCAGCGGGTCAGCGGCCAGCCGGTCGCCGCACGCGCGTCCCTGCGGGCGGAGGCCCGCACGGCGTCGACCACCGTCGCCACTCCCGCCGCAGCCTCCAGCGCGGTCACCAGGTCGCCCTTGGCCTGGTTCCCCTGGCGCGACGGCGGCGGCGTCCCGCACTCGTCGACGATCTTCTGCGCGACCGCCCGCTCGTCCGCGGCGAGCCGGGCCGTCGCCGCCTCCCGCCTGGCGGCCGCCTTCGCCAGCAGTCCCCTGAGCTCGTCCATGCCCTGGCCCGTCTTCGCGGACACGGCGAGCACACGCGCACCCTCCAGGCCGTCCTGTGCCACCAGGCGCCCCAGGTCCGCGAGCATCGCCGACGTCTCGTCCGGCGTGAGGCGGTCCGCCTGGTTGAGCGCGACGACCACCACCTCCGCCCGCCCTGCGAGCGGACGCAGGAAGCCCTCGTGCAGCGCGGCGTCCGCGTACTTCTGCGGATCGACGACCCAGACGAGCAGGTCGGCGCGCTGCACCAGCCGCTCGGCCCGCATGCGGTGCTCGGTCACTATCGAGTCGTGGTCGGGCAGGTCCAGCAGGACCAGCCCGGAGTTGTCCCCCACCGGGGTCCGACGGCGGGGCGGTGCGGGGGTCTCGTCCAGCGACGGCGCGCCCACCTGGTGCCGGCGCCCCACCTCCAGCCAGTCCAGGAGCGGGTCCGCACCCGCGCCCCAGACCGCGGCCATCGGGTGCGACGTCGTCGGACGCCGCACGCCCGGCTGCGCGACAGCTACCCCGGCCACCGCGTTGAGCACCGACGACTTGCCCGAACCCGTCGCACCCGCCAGCGCCACGACGGTGTGCTCGGCAGAGAGCCCGCCCCGCTCCCGCGCACGCATCGCGACGGCACGCGCCTCGTCCAGCAGGGCCGGCTCGATACGACCCTCGGCGGCCCGGACGGCGGTCTCGAGGGCCGTGGTCCGGTCGCCCAGGTCGAGCCGGCTCATCGGTCGCCCTCGCCGAACATCCGCTTCCAGAAACTCTTCTTGGCGGGCTCCTCGACGATGTCGGAGCGCCCCTTCGCCAACATCTCGCGCCCCGGACGGACCCGCGCGCCCCGCAGGCCCCGACCCTCGGTGAGATCCTCGACGGGTGCCCCTGGAACGGCATCCAGCGCGTCGTTGACGGCACGCGCCCGGTCACGGCGCTCCGCCGAGGCCGCCGAGGCGACGGCATCCGCGGCCGAGCGCAGACCATCCCCGCCCGCCTCGGCCGAGCCGAGCGCGTCCAGCTGCGCCGTGTACCGGGCGGCCTGCCCGTCCATGACCGCCTGGATCCGGGCGCGCAGCCGGTCGCGCGCCTGCACGGCCAGGCGCCGCACGGCGTCCTCCCCGAACACGGCCTCCAGCAGTCGCTGGGCCAGCACCGCCGACCCGCCCGCGATGCCGACCTCGATGCCGGTGAGGCCGCCCGTCGAGGCGAACACGAAGATCATCAGGGCGACCCCGAGCCCGTTCACACCGAAGGACAGCACCCGCGCCGTGCCGCGCTTGGCCGCGCCCTGCTCACGCACGAGCTCAAGGACGTCGCCCTGCCAGCCGCGGATCTGCCCGGTCACCTCGGCGCGCAGCGACGCCGGCGTCCGTGACAGCTCCAGCCCTTCCAGGAGCACCGCACCGGCGGAGTCGCCCCGCCAGGCCTGGTAGGAGCGCTCGGCCGCGTCCTCCGCGGCGTCCAGCACCACCGACTCCAGGCCGTGGGCGATGGCCTGCTCGACCTGGGGCGCCTCCTTCGGCTTACCCCGGAAGAACCCGGCGACCGCGTCCCGGAACCTGCCGATGCCCTCCTCGACCGCCCGGAAGAACTCGCCGGTACCCACGAAGTCCTGCCAGCGGGCGAGCACCTCGCCGCGCAGCAGCGCGCCGTCCGACGTCGCCGCCGCCACGTGGGCCACCGCGTCCGCATAGGCGCGCTCGACGACGTGCCGCAGGCGGACGTCGGCGGCCTGCTGCTCGTCCGCGGCGTCGGCCAGGGCCGTCGCCCGCTCGACGAGGGAGTCCACGACGCCGTCGCGGGTCGCTGCGATGACGCGCCCACGCGCTTCCGCGTCGCCGCCCAGACCGGTGAGCCAGCGCGACACCTCCGCGACCGCCTCCTCCGGCAGCATCCCGTCGACGAGCTCGGCCTCGGGGATGACGAACAGCGCGCTCTCCGCCAGGCCCTGCTCGACCATCATGTCCCGCAGGTCGTCGGCGGTGGCCTCGGCGCCAGGGTCCACGCGGTCCAGCACCATCGCCACCTGCGCCTTGCGCCCAGCCGCCTGCAGCAGCAGGTCCCACGGCACCGCGTCCGCGTACCGGGCGGACGTCGTGACGAACAGCCACAGGTCCGCGGCGCCCAGCAGCTGGGCCGCCAGCTCGCGATTGGCCGTGTCCACGGAGTCGATGTCCGGCGCGTCCAGCAGGGCCAGACCCTTCGGCAGCGCCTCGCTCGGCACGAGCCGCAGGGTGCGGCTGGGTTCGGACGGCGTCGCGCCGTCCGCCGGCTGCCCCGTCGTCGCGGCGGCGGACGGCGTCCCACCGAGCCCCGCGCCGCCCGACGTCGTCAGGCGCGCCATACCCGGCAGCACCCGGTCCGTGGAGAACCAACGGGCGTCCAGCGGGTGGTGCACCAGGACCGGAGCCCTGGTGGTGGGCCGCAGCACGCCGGGCTGCGTCACGAGCTCGCCCAGCACCGAGTTCACGAGCGTCGACTTGCCCGCGCCCGTCGACCCGCCGACCACCACGAGCAGCGGCGCCTTCTGCGAGCGCAGCCGCGGCAGCAGGTAGTCGTCGAGCTGGTCCGTGGCGCGGCGCAGGTCCGTGCGTGCGGCCCCTACGCCCGACGTCTCCAGCGGCAGGCGCAGCGCCCCGAGCCGGGCCCGCAGCACCTCCAGGGCGCCGACCAGACCGGACTCGGCGCCGAGGTCCGGTGCGCTGGGTGCGGCAGAGCCGTCGGGCTGATCGGTCATAGCGCACAGTCTGCCGTAGACACCCTGGTCAGGCGCGTCCGTGCGGCAAAGAGAGTCAGCCGCCGAGGCGGGTGCGCAGCCATTCGAGGGCCGCGTGCGCCACCTCGCGCTGCACGGCGCGGCCGTGGGGCAGGCCCGGCTGCGGCGGTCGCATCGAGTCGAGCACGAGCGCCCCTGCGGTGACGGTGATGGCGCAGGTGAGGGCGTCGGGGTCGACGTCGGGCAGCGGGTGCCGGTCCATGACCACCTCGGGCGGCGGGGCGCCGTCGACCCGGAGGTAGGGCAGCAGCAGCACGACGTCGAGGAACGACGCGCCGCGTGACGGCATGAACCAGTCGACCGCATGGGCGCTGGTCGCGTCCCAGCCGTGGTCGGTGATCAGTATCGACTCGCGGCGAAGTGCGCCGTGCACCAGGCTCTTGCCGCCCATCGCCTCCCCGGCGAAGCCGGCGATCTCGGCCAGGTGGTCGATCTTGTCGGACAGCCAGGGCGTGAAGGCGGACAGGCCGGGCGGCCGCATCGCCGAGATGGTGGCCCAGGCCTGGCTGTCGATCAGGTCGAGCGTGTCGGGCAGCTCTGCCGGCGCCTCGCTGGAGCCGATCTGGATGGCGAGCTCGACCGCCGCGGCAAGGTCACCGTCGTCCCAGGGGTCGTGCGGCGGGCGGATGGGCTCGTTGCGGTACCCGAGCACCACCCAGCGTCCGGCCCCCGGCAGCACCTCGTCGACGAACCACTCGCGCGGGAGGTTCGGGATGTCGTCGGGCAGAGTGGCCACGGAGACGGCCTCGGCGGCCATCCGGTCCTGCGTCAGCGGCGCCTCCGGCCCGACGGCGCGGACTATCGACCGGCCCGACGCTGTCTGCAGCACCTCCAGGACGCCGGACTGCTCGGTCCCGCTCATCGGAGCGGACCCGATCACGCGTCCCCCCATGGTCTCGCTCACGCGGGAACGGACAGAGGGGGGGAGATCGGACCATGCCGGTCGCCGAACAGCACTCATGGCCGGAGTGTGCCCAACAGAAGTTCACCCTGCAAACCACAAACAGCGGTGCGTGCATCACGGCCAGCGGTCCGTGACCTGCGACGAGGTCAGAAACCGAGCCGGGTCTGCAGCCAGGAGACCGCGGTACGCGCCAGCCGGTGCTGGTAGGAACGCAGCTCCGGCATCTCGGACGGCGGCGGGTCCATCGACGACTTGAGGTAGTAGCCGGCGAGCACCGCGATCCAGCAGGTCACGGCGTCGGCCTCGGTGCCGGGCGGCAGACCGTACCGGCGCAGCGTCGCCTCGGGCGGCGGCCCGTCGCTGGTCCGGACGTGCACCAGCGTGGAGATCAGGTCGAGGTAGGGAGCCGCGACGCTGCCCCGGATCCAGTCCGAGACCAGCGGCTTCTCGTCCGGTGCGGCGGGCAGCATCACGCTCTGCACGCGCAGCGCGCCGTGCTGCAGGCTCTTGCCCGCGATCGCTTCGGGGGCGTGCGAGGCGATCTCCGCGAGGCCGTCCAGGCGGTGTGCCAGCCACGGCGAATGGTTCGCGAGCCCGGCCGGCCGGGTGTCCGCGAGGATCTCCCACGAGTTGGTGGGAAACACCTTCTCCTCGGGCAGGAACATCGGATCGTCGGGCGCCTCGATCTCACCGATCGAGCGGATCACGCTGATCAGGGACGCGACGTCCTCCTCCGGCCAGGAGAGGTCGATCGGCCGCACCTTGGGGCGCATCGAGTAGCCGACCGCCACCCAGGTGCCGAGGGTGGGCAGCACCTCGTCGATCGACCACATGAGCTCGGGGTGGGGCGCCTCGTCGGGCAGGAGGGGCGAGAGCGCGATCTCCTGGCGCAGAGAGCCCAGCGGTTCCGGCTTCTCCGTACCCAGCACTTTGACGAAGGTGTCGCCCTTGGTCGTCTGCACATGAAACTGCGCACCCGGCAGGATCCCGGACTCCCCCGGATGCTTGGCGGCGATCACGCGCGCGCCGAGCAGATGGGTGATGCGGTCTCGCAGCGGGGGCGGAAGGTCACGCCACCCGGGTCGTAGGGCAGGGCTCACTGCGGCATCTTGTCGAAGATGTCCCAATGCGGCAAGGATGACCTTTTTTGCATGGATCTCTTCACCATGGAAGAGGGCTGTAGTCGGCGTCCGGACGCCGACCACAGCCCTCAGACCTCACCCGTCAGTCGCGGTACCTGTCTCGCGGCTTCCTCGGGCTCGACGGGGAGGGAGCCTCGCTCCTCGCGCCCTCCCCGCCGACCGCGTCGTCAGTCGCGGGTCAGCTTGCGGTACGTGACCCGGTGCGGACGCGCCGCGTCGGCACCCAGGCGCTCGACCTTGTTGGCCTCGTACGACTCGAAGTTGCCCTCGAACCAGTACCAGTTCGCCGGGTTCTCCTCTGTGCCCTCGTACGCGAGGATGTGCGTCACCACACGGTCGAGGAACCACCGGTCGTGCGAGACCACGACGGCGCAGCCGGGGAACTCGAGCAGAGCGTTCTCCAGCGAGCCGAGGGTCTCGACGTCGAGGTCGTTGGTGGGCTCGTCGAGCAGCAGCAGGTTGCCGCCCTGCTTGAGCGTCAGCGCCAGGTTGAGGCGGTTGCGCTCACCACCGGAGAGCACGCCGGCCGGCTTCTGCTGGTCCGGGCCCTTGAACCCGAACGACGCGACGTACGCCCGCGACGGGATCTCGACGTTGCCGACCTTGATGAAGTCGAGCCCGTCGGACACGACCTCCCACAGGGTCTTCTTCGGGTCGATGCCGCCACGCGACTGGTCGACGTACGAGATCGAGACCGTCTCGCCGACCTTGAGGTTGCCGCCGTCGAGCGGCTCCAGGCCCACGATCGTCTTGAACAGCGTGGTCTTACCCACACCGTTCGGGCCGATGACGCCGACGATGCCGTTGCGCGGCAGCGTGAACGACAGGCCGTCGATGAGCACGCGGTCGTCGAAGCCCTTCTTCAGGTTGTCGGCGTCCAGCACCAGCGAGCCCAGACGCGGGCCCGCGGGGATCTGGATCTCCTCGAAGTCGAGCTTCCTGGTGCGGTCCGCCTCCGCGGCCATCTCCTCGTAGCGGGCCAGACGGGCCTTCGACTTGGTCTGGCGGCCCTTGGCGTTGGACCGCACCCACTCCAGCTCCTCCTTGAGGCGCTTGGAGAGCTTGGCGTCCTTCTTGCCCTGGACCTCCAGGCGCGCCTGCTTCTTCTCGAGGTACGTCGAGTAGTTGCCCTCGTACGGGTAGAGGCGACCGCGGTCGATCTCGCAGATCCACTCCGCGACGTGGTCGAGGAAGTACCGGTCGTGGGTCACGGCGAGCACGGCGCCCGCGTAGCCCGCGAGGTGCTGCTCGAGCCACAGCACGGACTCGGCGTCGAGGTGGTTGGTGGGCTCGTCCAGGAGCAGCAGGTCGGGCTTCTCCAGGAGCAGCTTGCACAGCGCGACGCGGCGGCGCTCACCACCGGAGAGCACCGAGACGTCGGCGTCCGGCGGCGGGCAGCGCAGCGCGTCCATGGCCTGCTCGAGCTGCGAGTCGAGGTCCCAGGCGTCGGCCGCGTCGATGTCCTCCTGCAGGGAGCCCATCTCGGCCAGCAGAGCGTCGAAGTCGGCGTCGGGCTCAGCCATGAGGGCGGAGATCTCGTCGAACCGCGCCTTCTTGGCCAGGATCGGGCCGACCGCCTCCTGGACGTTGCCCAGGACCGTCTTCTCCTCGTTCAGCGGCGGCTCCTGCAGCAGGATGCCGACGGTGAAACCTGGCGAGAGCCGTGCCTCGCCGTTCGATGGGGTGTCCAGCCCGGCCATGATCTTGAGGATCGTCGACTTACCGGCACCGTTCGGTCCGACGACGCCGATCTTCGCGCCGGGCAGGAAGTTCAGCGACACGTCATCGAGGATGACCTTGTCGCCGTGCGCCTTGCGCGCCTTGTACATGGAGTAGATGTATTCAGCCACTGCCTGTGTTCCACCGTTCACAGAAGGTACTTCGGATGGGGGCCGCTCACGCGGAGCGGGTGCCGGGTTGTCCCTGCGCGGAGGTTCTCCCCCGGCACCCGCGGTCCGCGGAGCACGACTGCCCCCAGCCTACGCGTTCACCAGCTCGCGCTGCCCGACGCCGGCGTCGTCGCCCGGGTCGCCCTCGTCACCCAGGAGTGCGGCGGCACTCCCGGAGCCCAGGGCGTCGAGGGCGAACGGGTCGCCGTCGCCCGGCCGCACAGCGGCCAGCTCACCGCGGTCCACCGGGGTGACCGGGGCGCCGTCCGGCACCGTGTCGTGGTGCACCACCCGCGTGAAACCGACCTTGCCACGCGTCGCGTCGACGCCGATCGCCGTCGCGACGATCACCAGCCCCGTGCGCTGCTCCCCCTCGGAGCCGATCCACTCCTCGACCTCGAGCCGTCCCGTGACGACCACCGGGATGCCCTTGTGCACGGACTCGACCACGTTCGCCGCGGCCGCCCGCCAGGCCTTGACCGTGAACCACAGCGTCGCGCCGTCGGTCCAGTCGCCGTTCTCGCCTCTGTAGCGCCGGGTGCTGGCCATGCGGAACGTGGACCACTGCAGATTCTTGGCCGCGTTCACGTGCAAGGCCGGGGTACTGCCGACATTGCCCGACACGGTCACCGTGACGTCGTTCATCTCAGGCCTCCTGGGTGTCCGGACCGGCCCGAGCGGCCGGTCCGTACCCAGCATCAGGCGCGGGCGATACGCAGATCCGACATCTGGACCGTGCCTGTGGACGGAACCGGGATCCGCTGCCCTGTGGTCGCGTTCTCTTCGAGGCGAAGCGGTGCGGAGGGTCCGTCGTCCCGCGCACTCTGTGCGAGCTCGCGCACCGCGCGGTGCTCGTCGAGCAGCTTCTGGGTGGGCACACCCAGGGTCTGCTGCAGCACTCGTTCGAGCGCCGCCCGGCCCGACGCGATGACGCCCTGCGCCCGCCGGGCTGCCAGCGCCCGGCGCAGCTGCACCGCCACGAGGAACACCACCAGCGCGGCCACCGCCGCCACGACGGCGAGCACACCGAGGACGGTCGTCCAGGTCTCGCCGACCGGCAGGAGGCCCATCGCGGCCAGCACCGTCGCGATCCCGAGCACCACGGCGACCAGCACCGACCCGAGCGCGAGCCGGCGGGTGAGCGGCTGCGTCGTCGGGCCGCGGGTGTCCAGGGTGACACCCTGCAGCGCCGTCGAGACGGCAGCCGCCACCTCCGACGCGCCCGCGACGCTCGCCCCGAGCGACCGGCGCCAGCCGGGCTTGAGCGACTCCCCCGCGCCGTTGAGCCAGCGCGCCCGCGACAGCGCTATCGAGTCCGGGTCGGGCGCACGGAACTCGGGCGAGCCGTACCCGTTGCGCACCGCGGCGCCGACCTGCGCAGCGACCGACTCCAGCCCCGCCGCCCGCGCCAGGGCGTCCACCTCGCGCTCGAGCACCGTGTCGATGTGCCAGGGCACCTCGGCCGGTGTCTGGCTCAGCAGCAGGGTCGCCGCGGCGTCCAGCTCGCCGGCGGCCCGGCCTGCCGAGACCGAGCGGCGCGCGACCGTCTGCTCGAGGAGCCCGCGCAGGTCGGCGATGCCGATGTCCGTCTTCGTCGACGCCGCGACCACCGGGACGTTCTCCAGACCGTCGTCCCGCAGCAGCCGCTTCACGTCGTTGACCAGGTTGTTCCGCTGCCCCACCGGCACCGTGTCGATCTGGTTGAGCACCACGACGGTCGAGGCCTGCATGCCCGACGAGTCACGCAGGTAGCCCGTGTGCAGCGCGTCGTCCGCGTACTTCTGGGGATCCACCACCCACACGAGCAGGTCGACCAGCGGCAGCACCTTGTCCACCACGTCCCGGTGACCGGGCGCCACGGAGTCGTGGTCGGGCAGGTCCAGCAGCACCAGCCCGGCGAGGCTCGCGTCGTCTGCCGCGTCGAGCTCGCCGGACCGGGTGATGCGGCGCTCGCGCTCCACACCGAGCCAGTCGAGCAGCGGCGCGGCGTCGTCGCTCCACGAGCACGCCGTCACCTTCGCGGTGGTCGGGCGCTTCACGCCGACGTCGGCGAACGTGAGGCGGGAGATCTTGTTGAACGTGCTCGACTTGCCCGAGCCGGTGCCACCCGCGAGCGCCACGACCGTGTGGTCGACGCCGAGCGCGAGCCGTTCCCGCACGCCCGCGACGGAGCTCGCGACCTTGCCGAAGACGGAGTCGTCGAGGCGTGATCCCGCGATCTGCAGAGCGCGGCCGAGGTCCTCCGTGCGTGCGCCCAGTGTCGCGTCGTGGCTCGTCATGTCAGCCTCCTGAGCTCGGCCAGCCGGACGCGGAGCGGAGCGGCCGCGTCGTCGGCTAAGGCGGGGACGTCAAGGGCACTCTGGACAGAACGGGCCTCTTCCGCAACCGCTAGCGCCACCTTCTCGGCAAGTTCGCCCTGAAGTTCCTCGATGGCTTCGCCCGCGGTCTCGCCGAGCACGCGGTCGACGAGGTGGGCGGCGTCCTCGTTCCCGAGCGCGGTGGCGAGCAGCAGGGTGGCGAGGCCGGTGTCGCCGAACGCCTTGCGGGCGCCGGCCGCGCGGGCCGGGGCGTCCGGTTCGGAGCTCTCGGCGGCAGTGACGTCCAGGCGCCCGACGATGTCGTCCGCCTGCCCGGACCACTCGGCGGCGGTCTCCTGGCCCCAGGCCAGGCGGTCCTTGGCGCGGGCGGTGCCGTCCGGGAGGATCGTCTCCCCGGCAGGTGGCGCGCCCGGTCCGGTGAGAGCGTCGCGCAGGCTCTCCTCGGTGCGGACGCCCGCCGCCACGAAGGCCCGTGCGGTGGTGGCCTCGACCTCCTCGCGCAGCCGGACGAGTGCTGCCTCGCGGGCCTTGCCCGCACGCTTGGTGGTCCGTGCGACGCCGTCGCGGACGGTGATGCGGGAGATGCGGTCGGTGCTGACGAGCTCCGCGAACCGTGCTGCGACGGTGCCCTCGCCCGCCGCACCGGACAGGACGGCGGTGCGGGCAGCGAGCTGCTCGTCCGGGACCACCGAGCTGACGGCGGTGCGCAGGTCGAACGCGGCGGTGCCCTGGTCCTCCACGGCCGCGACGAGCCCCATCACCCATTCGGGGAGGGCGCCGAGCGCACCCTTGAGCGTGCGCAGGATGATGGTGCGGGAGCGCTCGGGCCCGGCCATCAGGCCGAGCCAGCGCTGGATGGGTTCCACGAGCTTCGGGTCGAGCAGCCCCTCGTGCGGGCCGACGTCGGGCACGATGAACAGCGGGACGTCCTTCATGCCCCGCTCCTTCATCCGCGAGTTGAGGTCCGCGCGGATGGTCGTGAGGGTTTCCTTCGGTACCCGGTTGAGCACCATGGCGACGCTCGCGCCGCGCTCCTTCGCGCGGTCCAGGGCCTGCCACGGCAGGGCGTCGCCGTACCGGGCGGCGGTGGTGACGAACAGCCAGAGGTCTGCCGCCTCGAGCAGCTGGTGGGCGGTGGAGCGGTTCTCCGAAAGGAACGAGTCGAGGTCCGGCGCGTCCATCAGCGCGGTGCCGCGCGGCACGCTCTCGTGCTTGACTAGCCGGGCCAGCTCGGTGACGGGTCCCGGGGTGAGCGTGTCGACGTCTCGCGGGTGTACGCCCACCACCGGCTCGCGGGTGGTGGGCCGCAGCACCCCGGCCTCGGACACCTCCTCGCGCAGGAGGCTGTTGAACAGGGTGGACTTGCCGGCTCCGGTGGAACCCGCCAGCACGACCACGGCGGGGCTGGACAGCTCGGCGAGGCGCGGCAGCAGGTGCTCGTCGAGCTGCGCCAGGAGTCTCATCCGGGAGGCTTCTGCTTCTTCGGCGCTGTCGATGGGAAGGGGCAGGGTCGCGGCGGCGACGTCGCGGCGCAGATCGCGTACGACGTCGTGCACCGTGAAGCCGAGCTGCTCCGCAACGTTCGGGTCCACACCACCCCGACGGCCGAGCACTGCGGAGCGTGTTCCTGGAGTCACGGCTTCATCCTGATTGGTAAAGAACGTTCTGCCAAGCCGTGCACCACTGTTGGTATGCAAGAGCGCAGGTTTTGCAGGCACTACCGAGCCGTGTGGTACGGCGCGCAGGAAGGGGTGAGGCGGGGCCGCGATGGGCCCGGAGCTCGACGTCCAGAAGGTTGGATGTTTGACCCGCGGCATCTGGGGCGTATGGCTGGAACGGCTGGGGAAATGGGATGCTTGACCCCATACGTCATATCTTTGTAGGTTTGTCACGCTCGCGCTGATGACGTCCAACGGAGGACCCAGATGCCAGACGTGACAAGACGACAAGCCATCAAGGTCGGTGCCGTCGGCGCGGGGGGCCTGCTGCTGCCCCTGCAGTGGACGGCGACCGCGCGCGCGTCGTCCATCCCACCACCCGAGGTCCAGGCCGCCGCCGACCTGGCGCTCTGGTACGACGAGCCGGCGGGCGACGACTGGCTCCGCGCGCTTCCCCTGGGCAACGGCCGGCTGGGCGCCATGGTCTTCGGGAACCCCGGGACCGAACGACTGCAGCTGAACGAGGACACGATCTGGGCCGGAGGGCCGCACGACTCCTCGAACCCCGAGGCGCTCGCCGCGCTCCCCGAGGTGCGCCGGCTCGTCTTCGAGGACCGCTGGGCCGAGGCACAGGACCTCATCAACGAGCACATGCTGAGCAACCCCGTGGGCCAGCTCGCTTACCAGACCGTCGGCAACCTGCGCCTCACCGCGGAGGGCACGAGCGGCGCCACCGAGTACTACCGGCAGCTCGACCTCACCACGGCCACGGCCCTGACCAGCTTCGTCGCTGGTGGCGTGCGCTACCGCCGGGAGACGTTCGTGAGCTCGCCGGACCAGGTGGTCGTCATGCGGCTGACCGCCGACGCACCCGGTTCCGTCTCGTTCACCGCCACGTTCGACAGTGCCCAGCGGACCACGACAGCCAGCCCCGACGCCGCGACGATCGCGTTGGACGGGATCTCCAGCGATCAGGAGGGGGTCCCCGGCCAGGTCAGGTTCCTGGCGGCGGCGCGAGTCGTCGCCGACGGCGGGAGCGTGAGCAGCGCGGACGGCCGGCTGACCGTCTCCGGCGCGAACGGCGTGATGCTCCTCGTCTCGATCGGCAGCAGCTACGTCGACCACACCGACGTCGGCGGCGACTACCGGGGGATCTCGTCGCGCCACCTCGAGGCCGCCGTCGGCAGTTCGTTCGACGAGCTGCGCGACAGGCACGTCGCCGAGTACAAGGAGCTGTTCGACCGGACGACCCTGGACCTCGGGCGGACGGCGGCCGCCGACCAGCCGACCGACGTCCGGATCGCCCAGCACGGCACCGTCGACGACCCGCAGTTCTCCGCACTGCTGTTCCAGTACGGCCGGTACCTGCTGATCTCGTCGTCACGGCCGGGCACGCAGCCGGCGAACCTCCAGGGCATCTGGAACCACGAGCTGTTCCCCGCGTGGGACTCCAAGTACACGATCAACGCCAACCTGCCGATGAACTACTGGCCCGCGGACACGACGAACCTGTCCGAGTGCTTCCAGCCGGTGTTCTCGCTGATCGACGACCTCTCCGTCACCGGTGCACGAACGGCCGAGGTGCAGTACGGCGCGGGTGGCTGGGTGACGCACCACAACACGGACGGCTGGCGGGGTACGTCGGTGGTCGACGGCGCGTTCTGGGGGATGTGGCAGACGGGCGGGGCGTGGCTCGCCACCACCATCTGGGACCACTACCAGTTCACCGGCGACGTCGACTTCCTCCGCGAGCACTACCCCGCGATGCGGGGCGCGGCACAGTTCTTCCTCGACACGCTCGTGGAGGAGCCGAACCTCGGCTATCTCGTCACCAACCCGTCGAACTCGCCCGAGCTCGCCCATCACGCCGACGTCAGCGTCGCGGCCGGCCCGACGATGGACAACCAGATCCTCACCGACCTGTTCACCGGGTGCGCGCGGGCGAGCGAGGTCCTCGGGACCGACGCCGACTTCCGTGCGCGGGTGCTCGCCACGAGGGCTCGCCTGGCCCCTATGACGATCGGCTCGCGCGGCAACATCCAGGAGTGGCTCCACGACTGGGTCGAGACCGAGCGCACGCACCGCCACGTCTCGCACCTCTACGGCCTGCATCCCAGCAACCAGATCACCAGGCGCGGCACCCCAGAGCTCTTCGAGGCGGCGAAGCGGACGCTGGAGCTCCGCGGCGACGACGGCACGGGCTGGTCCCTGGCCTGGAAGATCAACTTCTGGGCCCGGCTCGAGGAGGGCGGGCGCGCCCACGACCTCATCAAGTACCTGGTCACACCCGCCCGGCTCGCGCCCAACATGTTCGACCTGCACCCGCCGTTCCAGATCGACGGGAACTTCGGCGCCACCGGCGGGATCGCCGAGATGCTGCTGCAGAGCCATACGGGCGAGGTGCACCTGCTGCCCGCGCTGCCGCCGGCGTGGCCGGACGGCAGCGTCGACGGCCTCCGGGCCCGCGGCGGCCACACCGTCGGGGCGACATGGAGCGACGGGCGGGCCGACGAGTACCGGATCGCCCCTGACCGGGACGGCAGGATCACCCTGCGCGGCGAGCTCTTCACCGGCCGGTTCGCGGTGCTCGACGTCACCAGGGGCCGGCGGGCCAGGACCAGGCGGACCGCCGCCGACGTGATCGAGCTGACCGGCCAGGGCGGACACACCTATCGCGCCCACGCCCTGCGGTGAACGCGCCGGCTGTGGCGGGGAGCCGGGACCCCGCCACAGCCGGCGTCGCCACGTTCTTGGGTGCCCCCGGCAGGATTCGAACCCGCGACCTAGTCATTAGAAGTGACCCGCTCTATCCAACTGAGCTACGGAGGCAAGCCTGCCGAGTTTAGCCCAGGTCGGGCTCGTCTTGACCATAACAATTCACGCACCAGGCAGTAGCTGTCCGGCCGGACGCCGTGCCGCGCGACAATGGCACCCGACCTGCTGAAGGAGCCCTCGTGACCGACCTCTTCGACGCCCGTACCGACCTGACGGTCTCCGGAGGCCCGGTGCGGCTGTACCGGGCAGGCGAGTCGGGGCCGCCGCTCCTCCTGCTCCACGGCGCGATGCTCGACACCGCCCGGGGCGTGTGGCGCCGCGTCGCGCAGGCGCTGGCGACCGACTACCGCGTGCACGTCATCGACCTGCCCCGGCACGGCGGCAGCCGGCCCTGGCGCGGCGTGCTCGACGACGCCTTCTACCGCCGCTTCCTCGACGACCTGCTGGACGCCCTGGACCTGCAGCGGACGGGGATCATCGGGCTCTCGATGGGCGGTGGCATCGCCACCGGCTACGCGCTGGACCACCCGGAGCGGGTCAGCTCCCTGATCGCCGTCGGGCCCGGGGGAATCGGCGCCCGGCGTCCGGCGCAGCTCCTCACCTGGCTGTTCCTGCGCGCTCCCGGAGCCATGCGGCTGACCAGCCGGTACCTCGCCCGGCGTCCGGAGCTGGTCCGGCGGTCCATGACCACCAGCCTCAGCGCCGGCGCCGACACACCGGACTTCGAGGACATCGTCCGGCTGGCCGTCGAGGAGGCCAGGGCCAAGGACGAGCACGGCGAACCAGGGCTCGACGACTGGCAGACCCACGCCTACGGGCCGTTCTCCATGCGGCTGAACCTCCTGCCCGACCTGTCGAGGCTGGCCGTCCCGACGCTGTGGGTCCGGGGTGACCAGGACACGCTCGTGGGGGAAGCCGAGCTGACCGCGGCGGCCGCGGCGGCCCCGGGATCGCGCCTGGTCACGATCGCGGACGCCGGGCACATCGTCACCTACGACCAGCCCGAGGAGTTCACCAGGCTGGCCCGGGAGTTCCTTGCCTCGACGCTCGACCCCCGCCCTTAGCCGCCTCCTGGCACCGGCCCGCGACCACGGTCCGGCAGGAGGCGCGGCGATATGGTTGCGCGGACGAGCGCCGGGAGCCCCGTCGGCGCGCCTGACCAAGGAGTCCGACCGACGTGCTCGATCTGCAAGGTGCGTACCTCGACCTCACCACGCCCCATGTCGCCGATGCGATGGTGCGCCTCGGTGTTCCCGTCCGGCAGGCGCCCGCGGACGTCCGCCCGCTCTGGGAGGGCGCGCGCGTCATCGGTCGCGCTCGGCCGGCGCGGCATGTCGGCAGCGTCGACGTCTTCCTCGAGGCGATCGAGCAGGCAGAGCCCGGCGAGATTCTCGTGGTCGACAACGACGGTCGAACCGACGAGGCATGCGTCGGAGACCTCATCACCCTCGAGGTCCAGCGCGCCGGACTCGGCGGGATAGTGATCTGGGGCTTGCACCGCGACTCCCGCGACCTGCGCACGATCCGCCTGCCGGTGTTCAGCCAGGGCGCCGTCCCCGCCGGGCCGCAGCGCCTCGACGCCCTGCCCGCGGACGCCCTGACCGCCGCACGGTTCGGTGACCACACGGTCACCGGCGACGACCTCGTGCTCGGCGACGACGACGGCGTGCTGTTCCTGCCTCTCGATCGCGCGACCGAGATCGCGGAGCTCGCAGCAACCATCCGCGACACCGAACGCCACCAGGCGATCCGCATGAACCTCGGCACCAGCCTCCGCGAGCAGACCCGGTTCACCGACTATCTCGCCGCACGCGACCGCGACGGTACGACCTTCCGCCAGCACCTCCGTGCCATCGGCGGCGCTATCGAGGAATAGGGGCGCGGCCCCCGGACGGCTGACCCGGTGAGTGTCAGACGTGCCACGTAGCCTTCCCGCATGTCTTCCGGACCGACCGAGCTCTCGCCCGCAGCCGCGCGCCGGCTTCGCCTGCGCATGCAGGGCCTCACTCTGCCCGACGGCGGCGCGGGTACTCCGGACCGGTCCCCCGTCGACGTCGTCCGCCGGATGGTCGCACTCCAGGGCCAGGACCTGCCGGCCGTGCTGCGGGCGATCGCCGTCCGGTCCCGCCAGGGCACCACGCTGGACGACGTCCGCGCAGCGTTCGACGCCGGCGAGCTCGTGCGCGGGTGGACCCAGCGCGGCACCCTCTTCGCGACCACACCGGGCGACCTCGCCGCGCTCCTCTCGCTCACCGGCGCGCGCATGCTGCGCACGGGCCGCCGGGTCCGCGAGACCGAGGGTCTGGACGACGACGTGGTGGCCCGCGCCGAGGCGGTCGCCCTCGACGCGCTCAGGGCGTCGCCCGCCGACGGCGGCATCTCGCGCGCAGCGATGGTCGACCTGTGGCAGCAGGCAGGGCTACCCATCGAGGGGCAGCGGGGCTATCACCTGATCGCCACCCTCGGGGTCCAGGGAGTGCTGCACTGGGGTCCGTTCGCGGGGGCGCAGCAGCTGATGGTCGAGTCACCGGGCGCCGGGCTCGGCGAGGTTCCGGCCGAGGAGCCGGACACGGCGCTGCGCCGCATCGCGCGCTCGTACTTCGCCAGCCGGGGGCCGGCCACCACCGAAGACCTCGCGTGGTGGCTCGGCCTGCCCAAGGTTCCGGTGCGCACCGCCGTCGCCGCGCTGCGTGCGGAACAGCCGGAGGCCGTCGCCGAGGTGGTCGTCGACGGAAAGGTGATGCTCGTCGGGCAGGCGCCGAGCGGCCCTGGCGCCGAGCCGGCACCCGGCCCCGGCAGCGATCTCGCCGAACCGTCCGGCGTGCTGCTCGTGCCGGGGTTCGACGAGATCGTCCTGGGCTACCAGGACCGTGAGCTGGTCGCGGACGCCGAGGCGATGCGCACCGTCGTCCCGTTCGTCAACGGGATCTTCCGCCCGGCGGTCCTCCTGGACGGGCACGTGGTCGGGACCTGGCGCCGCGCACCGAAGTCGGGCGAGGCGCCGTTCGAGCTCGTGCCGGGAATCCAGGCAGACGCCCGCGCTGCGATCGAGGCAGCGGTGGCCGCCTGGCCCCTGGGCTGAGGTTCAGGACCGGGGCAGCGGGCCACCTGACCTGGTGGGCACCCCAGGAGCGCTGACCCGGCGAGAGCCCGCGACATGACCATGCACCTGCTGCCAGGATCCAGCCCAGCCTGGCAGCAGGTGCATGGTCATCCGTGCGGTCGGCCGCAACAGAGCGGCGCCCCGACTGAAGACGCGTCAAGATGGAGCATGCTGCTCGCCGAGGTCGCCGCCACGTCCGACGCCGTCGCCGCCACGCGCTCACGTCTCGCCAAGCGCGCGGCCATCGCCGACCTGCTGCGCCGTACGGCTGCGGGAAGCCAACCGGAGCCCCGGGACGGCGGAGGCGGCACAGCCGGCACAGCCGACGACCTCGAGATAGTCGTCTCCTACCTCGCAGGCGCGCTCCGCCAGCGGCGCACCGGCCTCGGTTACGCGGCGCTGCGCGACCTGCCACCCCCTGCGGCAACGGCCACGCTCACGGTGCGCGACGTCGACACCGCCTTCGCCGAGATGGCAGCCCTCGAAGGTCCGGGTTCCGCTCAGGCCCGCTCCACCGCGGCCGGAGAGCTCTTCGGCGCCGCCACCGAACGCGAGCAGGCGTTCCTCCGCGGCCTGGTCGCCGGCGAGCTGCGCCAGGGCGCGCTCGACTCGGTGGTGGTCGACGCCGTCGCCGAGGCGGCGGGCACCCCCGCCGACGCCGTCCGCCGGGCCGTCATGATGCGCGGCGCGACCGGCCCCGTGGCGAGCGCCGCCCTTCTCGCGGAGGACCCGCTCGCGGTGCTGGCGACGTTCACGCTCGAGGTCGGGCGGCCGGTGCGCCCGATGCTCGCCGCGTCGGCGCCGGACATCGCGGCAGCCTTCGAGAAGCTGGGGTCGGGCGATGCCTCCAGCGAGGACGGCCCCAAGCTCTGCGTCGACGTCAAGCTCGACGGCATCCGCATCCAGGCGCACCGCCTCGGCGACGACGTACGCGTCGTCACGCGATCCCTGGACGACATCACCGAGCGCGTGCCCGAGATCGTCGAGGTGGTGCGCGCACTGCCGTCCGACCGTCTGGTGCTCGACGGCGAGGCGCTGGCCGTCGGGGAGGACGGCGTGCCCAGGCCGTTCCAGGAGACCGCCGCACGGTCCGCGACCAAGGAGACGACGTCGGAGGTGGAGCTGGCCGCCCAGCTGCAGCTCACCCCGTACTTCTTCGACGTGCTGCACGCCGACGGGCGCGACCTGGTCGACGCCCCGCTCCGCGAGCGCCTCGCCGTGCTCGACGAGATAGCCGGGCCCCACACGGTGCGCCGTCTGGTCACGGCGGACCCCGAGGCCGCCGCCGAGTTCTTCGCGGGTGCGCTGCGCGAGGGCCAGGAGGGTGTGGTCGTGAAGTCGCTCGACACTCCCTACGCGGCCGGACGCCGGGGCGCGGGCTGGGTGAAGGTCAAGCCGCGGCAGACCCTCGACCTCGTGGTGCTCGCGGTCGAGCGGGGCTCGGGCCGCCGGCAGGGCTGGCTCTCCAACATCCACCTCGGTGCGCGCGACCCGGAGGGCGGGTTCGTGATGCTGGGCAAGACGTTCAAGGGCATGACCGACGAGATGCTGGAGTGGCAGACCGCGCGCTTCACCGAGCTCAAGACCGACGACAACGGCTGGGTGGTGACCGTCCGGCCGGAGCAGGTGGTGGAGATCGCGTTCGACGGGCTGCAGCGCTCCACCCGCTATCCGGGCGGGCTCGCGCTGCGTTTCGCACGGGTGCTGCGCTACCGCGACGACAAGAGCGCCGCCGAGGCCGACACGATCGAGGCGGTGCGAACCCTGGCGGGTTTCTAGCGTCAGCCTGGAGGATGACCGGCATGGAGTCCTACGTGGAGCGTCCGCCGGTACCCGCGCTCGCCGGGGTCGTGCGGACGGTCTGGATCCAGCGCACGGGCGAGGCACCGTACGTGCAGCGGCATCTGCCCACCGGAGGGGTCGAGCTCCATTTCCCGATCGGTGGCCGTCCGCGGCTGGTCGGTCCCCTGACCGGCCCGAAGGTCGAGGTCATACCGGCGCGCACCACCATCGTGGGCGTACGGTTCCGGCCGGGTGCAGCGCCGAGCCTTCCGACGGTGCTCGACGACCTGGTCGACCAGCACTGGGGCTGGCGGACCTGTGGGGTGGTTCCGAGGAGCGTCTCGTGGAGGAGATGGCCCGGGCGGGGACGCCGGAGCGGGCGCTCAGGCTCTTGCAGGTGCACCTGCTCCAGGAGCTCCGGAGCGGCACCCGCACGGACCCGCTGGTGGGTGCAGCGGTGCTGGCACTGATGCCGTGGCACCCCGTCAGCATCGACGCCCTGGCCAACCACCTGGCGCTCTCCCCCAGCCAGCTGCGCCGCCGCTGCCTGCACGCGGTCGGGGTGAGCCCGAAGGTGCTGCAGCGGACGCTGCGCTTCCAGGGATTCCTCGCACTGGCCCAGGCCGGCGCCCCTGCCACGGGCCGGCGCGGCACGGACGGGACGGCCGGGCTGGCGGTCGACGTCGGGTACTCGGACCAGGCGCACCTGAGCCGGGAGTGTCTCCGCCTGACCGGCCGCACCCCGCGGCAGCTCCTTGGCGGCGACGTCGAGCGGTGCGTCTGCGGCCACGAGCACGCGGCGTCCTACCGGCCCTTCCTGGCTACCCGGACCGGGCGACCGCTGCGGCTCTGAGCCTGCGCGATTCGTTCAAGAACCGCCTGCCCGCCGCTCGTAGTCTCCCCACATGCTGAACCGTGAAGTACGCCGCGTGCTCGACGGCGTCTCCATCGCCCACCTCGCCACCGTCCTGCCCGACGGATCACCGCATGTGGCCCCGGTCTTCATCGGTACCCACGGCGACCGGATCGTCTTCTTCACCGGACCGACCATGCGCAAGGCACGCAACCTGCGCCGCGACCCCCGGGTGGCGCTCTCGATCGCGCCGGTCGACAACCCGTTCGAGCCCGTTGTCGTCCGTGGCCGGGTCGTCGAATGGCTCGACGGCGACGCCGGCTGGGAAATCGTCGACCGGCTGGCCGTGAAGTACACCGGCGAGCCCTACCCTCGCGGTCAGGAACGGATAGTGGCCGTCATCGAGGCGGGGCGACAGAACGTCGGCGTCGGCTAAGGTCCAGGTCAGACCGCATGGAACCGACCTCGGCGACTCTGCCGAAGCCGGTTGGCCGCTCCGCCATCGGTTCTCGTCGGGATTCTCGAAGGATCTCGACATACAGGTATATATCCGGCAAGGTTTGGCCGGAACCAGGAACCTGTACCCGACCCAGACGGGGACTCGATGAGCTCGACCATGATCGACGGTATCGCCGGCATCGGCGACACCGTCAGCGGTGATCCCGCCCACCGGCCCTTGAAGCTCGACGACCCGGCCACCGTCATGTCCATCACGGAGGTGACCGCGTCGCCCGACGCGGCAGCCGCGCACGCCCGGCTTCGCGAGGAGTGGGGGGACGTCGCCCCCGTCGGGCTGGAGCCTGGTACCCGCGCGTGGCTCGTGACGGAGTACCGGACGATCGTCGCGATGGCCCGCGGCCAGTTCCCCCTCGCGACGACCACCGGGACCTGGAACGGCCACGAGCAGCTGGGACCCGACGCGAACTCGCTGCTGCTCCGCCCGCTGGCGCCGGTCAGCCGGCCGACGGTCGAGCAGGCCGACGGAAGCACGCACGGCCGGCTCCGTACCCCGCTCGACGAGGTCCTCGGCGTGATCGACGACGCGGAGGTCGCCCGGACCACCCGCGAAAGGTGCGACGAGCTGATCGACAGGTTCGCCGCGACCGGCGTCGCCGACCTGGTGCGCGAGTACGTCGCGCCGATGCCGCACCTGACGCTGGGCGCGCTCCTCGGGTTCGACGCCGCGACCGCGAAGCAGGTGTTCGAGATCGCGACGCGCCCGGCGTCGGAACGCTACGCCGCGGCGACCGTGCACGAGGTGAGCTTCCTGCTCAACGGGCAGACGGCGGCCCGCCGGCCGGACGGCACGCCCACCCCCGCCGGCAGGCTCGCCCGGCACGCAGCCTACGAGAGCACCGCAGAGGCGGCGCTCGGCATCGTGTCGCTCACCGCCACCGCTGCCCTCGGCCTGCAGGCCTGGCTGGCACAGACGCTCTACCTCTCCCTGACCGACGCGCAGTTCGCCAGGCGGCTCGCGGGCGGACGGCTCGGGACCGACGAGGCGCTGGACGAGGTGCTGTGGAGCGCGCCGCCCGTGAGCTCGCTGGCGCCCCGGATCGCCGTCGAGGACTTCCTGCTGGACGGCAAGCTCGTGCAGAGCGGCGACGCGATGCTGCTCGCGGTGGGCGCCGTCGGCTCGGACCCGAGCATCCGCGGTGAGGGTCCGTGGGACGGCTCCGGCAGCGGCGCCCACCTCGCCTTCGGGGTCGGCACCCACGCATGCCCTGCGCCACACCTCGCCCGCCTGATCGTCCGCACCGCGGCCGAGACGCTGCACCGCCGCCTCACACCCGCTCTCGCACTGCGCGCGGACGAGCTCCGGTGGGCACCCGACTTCCGTTTCCGTCTGCTGGAGGCGCTCCCGGTCGCCTTCCGCCCAGAGCAGGACTCCGCACTCGAAGGGACATCGTGAGCAGCAACACCCGAGCCTCCAAGGTTCTCAACACCGTCCTCGCCCCCGCCATCCGCGGGCGGGAGGACCCGGCGGGCGCCTGGGCGAAGGCTGCGACCGATGTCGAGAAGGACGCGGGCATCCAGGACCGTGAGCTCGCCGAAGGTCTCGGCAGGGTGTTCGGGAGCATCGCCGAGGAGCCGCGGCTGACGCCCGTCGGCTGGTTCTTCGCGCTCGGCACGATCAAGGAGCGCTACGCCAACCGGCTGCGCATCAAGAGCCTGATCGCCGAACGGCCGGAGATCGCCGCCGAGCAGATCGTCAACCCGGTGTTCGTGCTCGGGCTGCCGCGGACCGCGACCACCCTCGCCCACAAGGTGCTCGCGGCGTCGCCCGACCACCGCGGGCCGCTGGCCTGGGAGATGCAGCACACGACTCTTGCCGACCCGGCCGTCGCCAAGCGGGAGATCAAGAAGTTCAACCAGAGCGCGCAGATGCTCACGAAGGTCTTCGCGCCAGGGCTGAAGCACATTCATCCGCTCGACGCCGAGAACCCGGAGGAGTCGCTGCTGCTCATGCCGCACGGCACCTTCTGGCCGCTGTTCCACGGCAGCATGCCCTCGTACCGTGCCTGGTACGCGCAGCGCAGCGAGGCAGAGCTGGCCTCCGACTACGAGTGCCTCAAGCAGGGCCTGCAGGTGCTGCAGCACGGACGTCCGTCCAAGCGGTGGATCGTGAAGTACCCGGCGCACCTGAACGACATGACGGTGATCCGGAAGGTCTTCCCGGACGCCACGTTCGTGTGGACGCACCGCGACCCGGGCACCGTCGTCGGCTCGGCGTGCAGCCTCGTGGAGACGCTGTGGGCGCCGTACCAGAAGGACCCGGACCCGCTCGAGGTCGGGCAGCTGATCATGGACTCCATGGTCAGCTGGGTGAACAACGCGCTGGAGGCGCGGCTCAGCCTGCCGCCGTCGTCCATCGTGGACGTGCCGTACCACGCGCTGAGCGCCGACCCGCACACGGAGGTGCCCCGGGTGTACGCGGCGATCGGGGCCACCTGGACGGCGAGCGACCAGGCGCAGCTCGACCAGGTGCTCGCCCGTCCGGCGGGGTCGAAGCCGCACCAGTACGACATGCGGCGCTACGGGCTGGAGCCGGACCAGGTGGACGCGGCGTTCGCGCCCTACCTGCGCCTGCTGAACACCTTCGACGTGCTGGACGCCGAGCCCAGGGTGGAGATGTAGAGCAGGCCGGGTCAGTCCCTGTCGGCTCGCCCGACGGCGATCGGCGAGGCCTCCCGCAGCAGCCGCACGTAAGAGTGCTGCGGGTCGTCGAAGACGGTCGCCGCCGGGCCGGACCCGACGATCCGGCCCTCCTGCATGACGGCGATGTCGTCGCTCATGTGCAGCGCGACCCCGAGGTCGTGCGTGATGAGGAGGTAGGCGAGGTTCCGCTCGCGCTGGAGCCGGTCGAGCAGGTCGAGCACCTGCGCCTGGACCGAGACGTCGAGCGCGGAGACCGGCTCGTCGAGGATCAGCACCCGGGGGTCGGCCGCGAGCGCCCGCGCGACGGCGACACGCTGCCGCTGGCCTCCCGAGAGGTGCAGCGGACGGCGGGTGGCCACCGCCGCATCGAGGCCCACCGTGTCGAGCAGCTCGGCGATCTCCGCGCGGAGGGGTCCCTGCCGGGTCGTGCGGCCGCGGGTGAGGGCGTCGGCGAGGACCGTACCGACGGTCCAGCGCGGGTCGAACGAGCTGAGGGCGTCCTGGAACACGGCGCCGACGAGCGGTCGGCGCGAGCGCCGTCGGGCCTCCGGGAGGGGGACCCAGGGCTCGCCGAGCAGGGTGACCTCGCCGGCGTCGGGCCGCTCCAGCCCGAGGAGGAGCCGGGCGCTGGTGGACTTGCCCGAACCGGACTCCCCGACCAGCCCGAAGGTCCGCCCCGCGCGCAGGGAGAACGACACGTCGCGGGCGGCGACGATCTCGCGCCCGCCGACGTGGAACGTCCGCGCGAGCCCCCGTGCTTCGAGAAGGATGTCGCCGAACGTAGGCCTCGTCGCCTGATCAGCCGCCGTGCCGCGACTGCTCGTACGTTCGGCGCCGACGGCGGAGCCGGCCGCGGCCGACAGCGGCGTGCCACGGGGGACGCCCGCCGGGACGGCGGCCACCAGCTTGCGGGTGTACGGGTGCCGGGGCCGCTCGAAGACCTCCGCCGGGGTGCCCTCCTCGACCACGGCGCCGTCGGTCATCACCAGCACCCGGTCGGCGATGCCCAGCACCACCGACAGGTCGTGGCTGATGAGCAGCACACCGGTGCCGTCGTCGCGCAGCTTCCCCAGCAGCTGGAGAACACCGGCCTGGACCGGCTGGTCCAGCGCGGTGGTCGGCTCGTCGGCGATGACCAGCCGCGGCTCGCCCGCGATCCCTGCGGCGATCAGGGCGCGCTGCCGCTGGCCGCCGGAGAGCTGGCCGGGGCGCTGGCGGGCCCGCAGCTCGGCGTCGGGCAGGCCGACGCGGTCGAGGAGCTCGATGGTGCGCGCGCGGCGCGCGGCGGCGTCGAGCCCGGTGTGCAGGGCGAGCGTGTCGCCGATCTCGCGGCCGACGGGCCGCAGCGGGTCGAGGGAGACGAGCGCGTCCTGCGCGATCAGGCCGACCGTGCCGCCCCGCAGGCTGCGTAGGCGCCTGCCGGACAGCGAGAGCACGTCCTGCCCGGCGACGGTGAGCTCCCCGGCGGTGACCCGTGCGCCCTCCCCCGCGAGGCCGACGATGCTGCGCGCGGTGACGCTCTTGCCCGAGCCCGACTCGCCGACGATCGCGACGCACTCGCCGGCCGCCACCCGGAAGCTGACGCCGTCGACGACGCGCCGTCCGGAGAACTCCACGACGAGGTCCTTGATCGACAGCACCGGATCGCTCACGCCGCGCTCCTGTTCCGCTTCTGGATGCCGCGCCCGATGACGGTGGCCGCAGCGGCGCTCGCGACGATCGCGAGGCCGGGGAAGAACGTCATCCACCAGAAGTTCGCGATGTAGGTGCGGCCCGCGGCAAGCATCGCGCCCCACTCCGCGGCGGGCGGCACGGCCCCGAGCCCGAGGTAGCTCAGCGAGGACACCCAGATGACCGCCTGCCCGAGCCCGAGGGTCGCGAGCACGAACAGCGCGGCGGTCACGTTCGGCAGGATGTGCCGGACGATGATCCAGAGCCGGCCGCGCCCCAGCACGCGCGCGGCCTCGACGAACTCGGCGGCCGCCGTCCGGCGCACCTGGGACCGGATGATCCGCGCGTAGCCGGGTGCGGTGGCCAGGCCGACGGCGATCGTCGAGCTCACCACGCCCGGCCCCGTCACCACGATGAACAGCAGCGCGAGCAGCAGGCCGGGGAACGCGAAGAGCACCTCGACGAGCCGCGTGGTGCCGAAGTCGAGCCAGCGCGGGCCGAGGCCGGCCGCGAAGCCGAGGACCGTCGCGAGCCCTATGCCGATCGCCGTCGCGAGGACACCGATCCGGAGCGATTCCGCGGCCCCGTGGATCACCCGGGTGTAGATGTCGCGGCCGGACTCGTCGGTCCCGAAGAGGTGCGCGAGCGAGGGCGGCTGGAAGGCGTCGGTGCGCGAGACGGCGAGGGGGTCGCCCGGGGCGAGCAGGTTCGGCCAGAGCGCCGCGACCAGCAGGAGGAGCAGGACCAGCCCGGCGAGGGCCTCGGCAGCCGTAGGGCGGAACGCGGTGACACGCTCGACGGCGGAGCGCGGACGGCTCATTCGGCCACCGCCCGTCCCCGCGGGTCGATCGCCCGGTCGGCGAGATCGGTCACGAGGGTCATCACCGTGTACGCGAGCGCCACGACGAGCACGATGCCGGTCACCAGCGTGACGTCCCGCAGCTGGACCGCCGACAGCAGGCTGCGGCCGAGGCCCTGCCGGGCGAACACCGACTCCACGACGACCGCGCCGCTGATCAGCGACCCGAAGGCCCAGCCGGACAGCCCGACGGCGGGGATCGCGGCGTGCCGCAGCGTGTGCCGCCAGAAGATCCGGACCTCGCTCTCGCCGCGGGCCCGTGCCGTCGTGACGAACGGCGACTCCATGGCGGTCAGCAGGGACTCGCGCATCACCTGCCCGAGGAACCCGGCCAGCGGGATCGCCATCGTCAGCGCGGGCAGCACGATGCCGAGCGGCCCCGGCACGCTGACCGGCGGCAGGATCCCGAGCGTGAGGCTGAAGAACAGGATCAGCACCGTCGCGAGCCAGAAGTGCGGCACGGCCGCCGCGACCAGCTCGAGCCCCGACCCGATGGCCCAGGCGACCCGCCCGCCCCGCACGCTCCAGGCGGCCAGCGCGCACGCGAGCACCCACGCGAGCACGAGCGAGCAGAGCGCGAGGGTGAGCGTGGCGCCGAACTGCTCCCCTATCGCCGTCGCCACCGGCTTGTGCAGGGAGTACGACCGGCCGAGGTCGCCGGCCGCGAGCCGGCCGAGGTAGGTCAGGTACTGCACGACGAGCGGCTGGTCGAGGCCGTACTCGCGGCGTACCTGCTCCAGCGCCTCCGGCCCGGCCTGCGAGCCAGGCCCGCCGAGGATCGCCTCGGCGGGGTCGCCCGGGACCAGCCGGAGCGCGAAGAACGTGATGGTCGCGGCGGCCCAGAGCACGAACACGACCCCACCGGCCCGCAGGAGGAGCCAGCGCCGGTTGCCCGGCACCGGCCTCCTGCGTGCCCCGGTGGTGGGGACGGGAAGCGTCAAGACGTCAGCCAGGCCTCGGTGAAGGTCGGCGTCGAGACCGTTGGCATCGCCCGCAGGCCCTGCACCGTCGTCGAGTAGAGGAAGTGGTTCTGCTGGTCGTACAGCGGCAGGATGTAGTAACCCTCGAGGATGATCCGCTGCGCCTGCTCGTACAGGCTCTTGCGGTCGTCGGGGTTGCTCGTCGCGGAGGCGCGGGTGAGCAGGTCGTCGAGCGCGGGGTCGTCCACCTGGGCGAGGTTCGCGAAGTAGCCGCTCGGCGCGGGCTCGATGCTCGCCGAGTGGTACAGGATCCGCAGCACGTCCGGGCCGACCTTCGTGTACGGGGCGCTGACCAGGTTGTAGTCGTTCTCGGCGAGCGCGCCGTACCAGCTGGACAGGTCGAGCGGGTGGAGCCTGACCTCGAAGCCCGCCGTCTTCGCGTCCGCCTGGATCTGCTCGAACAGGGACTGCTCGGCGGGGATCGACTGGTTGGTGCTCACCGGGAAGTCGAGGGTGAGGCGCTCGCCGTCCTTGACGCGGTAGCCGTCGGCGTCGCGCTCGGCCCAGCCCGCCTCGTCGAGCAGGGTGGCAGCCGCGTCGGTGTCGACGGTGAAGAGCTCGGGCTCGCTCAGGCCGAGCGGCTCGACGCCGGACAGCGGCGAGTACGAGCGCTCGGCGGTCCCGAAGAACAGGCTGTCGATGCCGTCGTCCACGTTCACCGAGCGGATGAACGCCTCGCGGACCCGCTCGTCGTCGAACGGCGCCTTGCCCGAGTTGAGCTCTATCCGGTTCGACGCGCCGGGGCGGGGTGCGTCCAGCTCCTTGATGGTCTCGCTGGTCTCGGCCGACCGGATGGTGTCCGGCTGCGCGTTGTCGATGACCTGCACCTCACCGGACTGGAGAGCGGCGTAGCGGCTCGCGGAGTCGGGGATGAACCGCCACACGATCGACTCGAGGTACGGCAGGCCGGTGCCCTCGGCGTCCGCCGGCGGAGAGCTGTAGGCGTCGTTCCGTACGAGGGTCACCGAGTCCTGGCGCTCCCACGCGTCGACGACGAACGGGCCGGTGCCGACCGGCGAGGCGCAGTTCTCCTCCTGGCTGCGCTCCAGGGCCTTGGGCGACTCCATGGCCACCCAGATCTGCGAGAGCGACTCCAGCAGCGCGCTGTCGGGCGTGGTCAGCTCCAGCCGGACGTGGTGGTCGTCCACGGCCACCACGTTCTCGATCTTCGCCAGGGCGAGGTAGCCGGTCGACGACGCCGTCGCCGGGTCCTGCACGTGCGCGATGTTGGCGGCCACCGCCTCGGCGTCGAACGGCGTGCCGTCGGTGAACTCGACGTCCTCCCGGAGCGTGAACTCCCAGCTCAGGCCGTCGTCACTCTCCTGCCACTCGGTGGCGAGCCACGGGATGACCTCGCCGCTCTCATCGAGGGAGACGAGCGACTCGAGGTACTGGGTGGCGATGAGCGCCTGCGGGTAGTTGCCGCCGACGTGCGGGTCGAGGCAGGAGGGCTCCGCGTCACCCGAGGCGTAGGTGAGGGTCCCGCCCGCGACGGGTTCGCCGGAAGCTTCCTCCGGCGTCCCTCCCCCGGGTGAGCAGGCGGCGAGCAGGAGAGCGACCGTGGCCGTGACGACGACGACGGCACGCGGGCGGGAGAACCGACGCAAGGGCATGGCTACGTGTGCATCCTGTCTGGAAGGTGTTCCGAACGACTACGTTCATGCTCCCAAACCGTGCGCCCGGCCGGGCGTATTCCGTCCAGCGGCCCCAGGTGAGGCGCACCACACCGGCCAGGTGGGTCATTCCCCTCGGCGGCCGCGAAGCTCAGCCGTTCGGTGCACCGTGACCATGACCGGCACGCAGACTCTCCGCTGTCAGCGTGAGGTGCTGGACGAGCAGGTCGACGGCGCGGTCGGCGTCGCGCGCGAGCACGGCGGCCTCCAGCGCGGCATGCTCGGCGACGCCGTCGCGGGGCTGGACGCTACGGAGCGGGACGCCACGGGGCATCGCAGACGTGGACCAGCGGCGGGCGAGCTCGCTGGCGACCCACGTCCGGTCGAACAGGTCGAGGAGGATGTCGTTCGCACAGCCCTCCAGGAGACACCGGTGGAACTGGCGGTGGGCCTCTGACCACTCGTCGGAGTAGAAGGGGCCGCCCTCCGTCCAGACCGGGGTGCGTCTCAAGCGGTGGTGGGCCGCGTGGACCCGCGCCTCCCAGTCGATGTCGCCCCGGGCCATCGACATCCGGAGCATGACCGGCTCCGTCGCGATCCGGGCCTCCGCGATCTTCTGCCACCGGTCGGCGTCCATCGACGGCACCGCGAACCCGCGATTGTGCAACCGCACCGCCAAGCCCTCGCCGACGAGCCGCAGCAGGGCCTCCCGGGCGACCGCGAGGCTCACACCCTCGGCGTCTGCCAGCTCCCGCGGCTTGAGCGCCGCACCGGGCCCGAAGTCTCCGTGCAGGATCCGCGTGCGGACCCCGGCGTACAGACGTTCCGACGGCGAGCGATGCGTCGGTTCGATTGCGCTCTCGGCTTCCATCGGGCTAGCGTAGCAAATAATCGATCATTCCTTAGTTGATCGATCTTCGATTGGAGCGCAGATGAGCAACGACCCCTTCGCCAGGCTCCCACTGGTGCCGACGTTCACGCTGACCAGCCAGACCGTGCACGACGAAGGCGAACTTCCCGCGGCGCAGCTGTCCGGTCTCTTCGGCATGCCCGGCGGCCAGGATCGGTCGCCCCACCTGACCTGGACGGGCGCGCCGGCCGCCACGAAGAGCTATGCGGTGACCGTCTACGACCCCGATGCCCCCACCGGCTCCGGCTTCTGGCACTGGGCGGTCGCCAACATCCCGGCCGCGGTCACGGAGCTGCCCGAGGGCGCGGGAGACGAGACGGGTTCAGGGCTCCCCGAGGGCGCGACCCAGCTGCCGAACGACGCCCGCGCGCCCCGCTACCTGGGGGCCGCACCGCCCGCCGGCCATGGCGCGCACCGGTACTTCATCACCGTGCACGCCCTCGACACCGAGGACCTCGGCGTTCCCGACGACGCCACCCCCGCGTTCCTCGGCTTCACCATGGCGTCCCACATCCTCGGCCGGGCCACCCTTGTGGCCACCGCCGAGACCCCGGCCGCCTGACTCCCCGCCCCTGCAGCACGTGGCCGTGCGGTGTGGGCCGGGTCTCCGCCTGGCCCACACCGCCGCGCCCGGCGGAGGGCGTGGACAACCGTCCGTCGGCTCCCGGGAACTCCCCGGCACGCCCCGACGTTCTCACCCCGCACCCAGGCGTTTTCCCTCCCTGCGACAGCGGCTCCCCGCATATACTCGCCGCGTTCGGACGCCCTATCACGAGGAGCACCGATGACCGAGCCGATGCCGCTTCAACCGCCTGCTCCCGCAGCCGAGCCCCTCGTGCTGAGCGCGCCCAACCCGGTCCAGGCCGTCGCCACCACGCAGGCCCCCAAGATGGCCCCGAAGGTGGACCCCGCCGTCGCGCCCGCGCTCGACCAGAAGGTGGCTACCTACCTGGACGGCCTGCTGAGCGCCGACACCAAGAGCCCAGAGTTCGCCAAGCGCGCCGACGACGTGCGCACCATGGGCGACCAGGACATCCGCCAGGCCGCTGACTCCAGCAACCGGCTGCTCGCCACGCCGGTCCGAGCCCTGAAGGAGGGCGGGCTCGCCGACGGCTCCAAGGTGGGCCAGACCCTGCTGGAGCTGCGCCGCACCGTCGAGGACCTCGACCCGTCCGAGGCCAGCGTGGGCCGCAAGATCCTCGGGATCATCCCGTTCGGCGACAAGCTGCAGGACTACTTCCGCCGCTACGAGTCCGCGCAGGGCCAGCTCAACGCCATCATCCAGGCCCTCTACAACGGGCAGGACGAGCTCCGCAAGGACAACGCGGCGCTCAACCTGGAGAAGCAGAACCTCTGGGACACGATGGCGCGGCTCAACCAGTACATCTACGTGGCCGAGCGCCTCGACGCGCAACTCTCCGCGAAGATTGCCGAGCTCCAGATCGCCGAGCCCGAGCGGGCCAAGGCGCTGTCCGAGGACGTCCTGTTCTACGTGCGCCAGAAACACCAGGACCTGCTCACCCAGCTCGCCGTCTCGATCCAGGGCTACCTCGCGATCGACATCATCATCAAGAACAACGTCGAACTCACCAAGGGCGTCGACCGGGCGACGACGACGACGGTCTCCGCGCTCCGCACCGCCGTCATCGTCGCGCAGGCGCTCGCCAACCAGAAGCTCGTGCTCGACCAGATCGGCGCGCTGAACACGACGACGTCGAACATGATCGCCTCGACCTCCAAGATGCTCGCCGACCAGTCGGCGACCATCCAGGAGCAGGCCGCGAGCTCGACCGTCGGCATCGAGCAGCTGCAGTCCGCGTTCGCGAACATCTACGCCACCATGGACTCGATCAGCGACTTCAAGGTCCGGGCGCTCGACTCGATGTCTCAGACCATCGGCGTGCTCCAGACCGAGACGACCAAGGCCTCCCAGTACGTGGAGCGGGCACGGCGCACCAACACCGACGGCGTGGCGAGCGGTTCTCTCGACCTCACCACCCCGTGACCGCAGGCTCGGAGGCAGGCATGAGCTGGTGGCGGCGACTCCTCGGCGGCGGGCGCGCCGCAGAAGAGGCGCGGCCCGTCCCCATCCCGGCCCCGCCCACGACCGAGCAGATCGTGACGTCCGTCGACGCCGTCCTGGCCCGCACGTCCGGCAAGGCGCCGGCGGCCGTCACCGCCCGTGTCCAGCGGGTCGCCGAGACCGTGCACGAGATGGCGCCGCGCCTGGACCGGCTCGGCGCAGGTTCCCAGCAGGCGCACACCGTCGTCGCCACCGCGACGAGCTACCTGCCCGAGGCGGTCGACGCCTACCTGCGCCTCCCCCGCGACTTCGCCGACCGGCGCGTCGTGGACCGTGGCAAGACGTCGCTCATGATCCTGTGCGACCAGCTGGACCTGCTGGGCGCCACGATCGACAAGATCTCCGACGCCGTCTCCCGCGCCGACGCCGTAGCCCTCGTGGCCCACGGCCGCTTCCTCGAGGAGAAGTTCGGCACGACGTCAGCCCTCACCCTCCCGAACGCCACCCCGGGCTCGCTGCCCGCCCCGGGATCAACAGGCCAGGGCCAGGCATCGGGCCCCGCTCCTCTGGAAGCACCATGACCACCCCGGCGCTCGCCACCGCCCTGGACGCCCTCGCCGCAACAGCCACCGCCGCCGGCCTGAGCGCCGCCGCCGCGCGCACCGAGGCCGAACGTCTGGCGGCAGCGGTAGCCGAGTCCTCCCCGGGCGCCCCCGCAGACTGGCTCAAGGCAACGTCCAGCCGGACGACGGCGTCGGGCAGCCTCCAACCCTTCTTCGACGCCGCGGTCAGCGCCCGCCGCTGGCGCAGCGCCCCGACCGACCTCCTCACCGAGCTCATCACCAGAAACTCCCCCCACGCGCAGCAGTACGCAGAAGCCCTGGCCACGGTCGTAGACGCCGCAGCAACCCTGGGCGACCCCAGCATCAGCGCCATAGCCGCAGCCGAGGGCACCAAGGCAGTCCACCGCAGCGCCGCCGCAGGCCGGGACAGGGCAGCGTCGCCCCCGACGGCACGCCCCCTGCCAACCACCCACCACCTGGACACAGGTCCCCCCACCCCAGGTGACCTGGCTACGAAGGCCGCGGGGTCCGAGATACCGCGCCGGCCCGAGCCAGAGCCGGAGCGAACCCTCGAAGAGCTGCTCCAAGAGCTCGACGACCTCACCGGCCTGGCACGAGTCAAGGACGAGATCCGCCGCCAGACCGAGCTCCTCCGCATAGAACGCCTCCGCGGCGAAGCAGGCCTGAACGCGCCGACGCTCACCCGCCACCTGGTCTTCGTCGGCAACCCCGGCACCGGCAAGACCACGGTGGGCCGCCTCGTCGCCGGGATCTACCGCGCGCTGGGCCTGCTCGACAAGGGCCACCTGGTCGAGGTCGACCGCTCCGAGCTGGTCGCCGGCTACCTGGGCCAGACCGCCGAGAAGACGACGGCGGTGGTCCAGCGCGCCCTCGGCGGCGTCCTGTTCATCGACGAGGCGTACGCCCTGGCTGAGGACCAGTACGGCCGCGAGGCCGTCGACACCCTGGTCAAGGACATGGAGGACCACCGCGACGACCTCGTGGTGATCGTGGCGGGCTACCCGGGCCCGATGGCGCGGTTCGTGGGCACCAACCCGGGTCTGGAGAGCCGGTTCGCGCGCACCATCACGTTCGAGGACTACTCCCCCGACGAGCTGCGCCGGATCTTCGAGAACATGACGAGGTCCGCCGACTTCGAGCCACGGCCGGAGACGCTGGAGCGTTTTGACCGCCTCGCGGCCGACCAGGCGCGCGGCGAGGGCTTCGGCAACGGGCGCTGGGCCCGCAATGTGCTTGACTCCGCGATCGCCCGGCACGCCTGGCGCCTGCGGGACGTTGAACGACCGACGCTGGACCAGCTCCGCACGCTGGTCCCGGAAGACCTGGAGGATGTCGTGGACATCGGCACAGACAGCGAGGCCACCGCGTGACCGCACCGCCGACCACGAACCCGTCGCTGACCGAGCCCGGCGAGGTCCCCGGGCCGCGCAACGACGTCCTGCTCCGTCGACGCAGCCGCTTCTCGGCGGCGCTCACGACCACCCCGGGCCAGCTCGCGCTGGCCACGACCGTGGCCGTCGTCGCCTGCCTGCTCCTCGGCGTCACCGGGTTCCTCGCGGGAAACGGCCAGTCGGCGGCGCTGCACGACGCGCAGCGTGACGCGGCCCAGCTCGTGGGCACGCAGGAGCTGCGCAACGACCTGGTCTCGGCCGACGCGACGGCGACCAACGCGTTCCTCGTGGGCGGGCTGGAGCCCACGGAGGCGCGCGAGCGCTACGAGGCGAGCCTGTCCGAGGCGGCACAGGCCGTCCCGTCCCTTGCGGCCACCGCGCGGGGCGCCGGGGAGGCGGCGGACCTCGCCGCCGTGTCCGACTCGGTGCAGCGGTACGCGGGCCTGGTCGAGTCCGCGCGCGCGAACAACCGGCAGGGCTTCCCGGTCGGTGCGGCATACCTGGACCAGGCGTCGGCGGCCTTGCGCGACGAGGTCCTGCCCACCATCGACGAGGTGGCGATCTCGACGTCGGAGCGGGTGGACGCCGACATGGGCTCCATCACCCTCGCCCAGGCGCTGCTCCTGTTCGTGCTGCTGGCGCTCGTGGCGCTGGGCGCCGTCCAGCTCTGGCTCGCCCGCCGCACGCACCGGGTCCTGAACACCGGGCTGGCGGCCGCGAGCGTCGCGCTCCTGGTCGGCGGCGTCGTGACGGTGGCGGCCGTGCTGGGTGGCAACGGCGTGGCCCGGTCGGTCGCCAGCGGCCCGTACGCGGCGACCGTGGCGACGTCGGAGGCGCTGTCGCTGGCCACCGACGCCAAGTCGATGGAGTCCTTCACGCTGATCAAGCGTGGCTCAGGCGCGGACTTCGAGGAGTCCTACCAGACGTCGGTCACCGACGCGAAGGCCCTCCTGGCCGAGGCCGCCGAGGCGACAGGCAACGGCTCCGGCCCCCTGTCCCTCCTGGACGAGTGGGACGCCAAGCACGCCGAGATCCGCGAGCTGGACGACGGCGGCCGCTGGGACGACGCGGTCGAGGCGGCGACGGCCACCGGGGACGGCTCGGCGGGTGCGGCCTTCGCCGCGTTCTCCGACCGGGCCCACGAGGACGTCGAGGCCACCAGCAAGCAGGCCGTCGACCGGCTCGGCTCCGCGGCGACCACCGCGCAGGCAGCCGCCTGGATCGCCCTCGTGCTCGGTGTGGCAGGGGCAGTGGCCGCTGCCGCCGGGATGAACGTCCGCCTGAAGGAGTACCGATGAGCACCGTTCGCAGACCACTGGTCGCCGTCCTCGTCGCGCTCGCCGTCATCGGCTCCACGGCGGCGTGCGCGCCCGAACCGACGACGCACCTGCTCACCGGCGCGGCCGGCGCTGGTTCCGTGGCGCAGGACTCCACGCAGGAGTCAGCCCCTGAGGCCGCCGCCGGTGGAGCGACGTCGGGCGTCGCGGCCGCCGCAGAGGACTGCGCCGACGGGCGGCCCGCCGTCGCGTCGCTGGACCCTGAGGGCAACCCCGAGGTGACGTCCGGCTCCACCATGGCAGCCATCCGGGAGCACGGCGCCCTCAGGGTGGGGGTCTCTGCCGACACCCTGCTCATGGGTTCGCGCGACCCGTTCACCGGCGACATCGAGGGCTTCGACATCGACGTCGCCCGGCAGATCGCCGACGCGATCCTGGGGGACCCGGACAAGATCGAGTTCCGCGTGATCACGTCGGGCGACCGCGAGACCGTGCTGGCCGAGCACCAGGTCGACATCGTGACGCGCGCCTTCACCATCAACTGCGACCGCTGGGAGAACATCGCGTTCTCGGCGGAGTACTACCACGCGGGCCAGAAGCTCCTGGTGCCATCGACCTCGAAGGTCGCGGGCGTCGACGACCTCGAGGGGCAGCGGGTCTGCGCACCCGAGGGCACCACCACCCTGGAGCGGCTCGGGGGGTGGGAGGGCGTCGAGGCGGTGCCCGCCGCCACCCACACCACGTGCCTCGTCCTGTTCCAGCAGGGCGAGGTGGACGCCATCACCGGCGACGACACCGTCCTGGCCGGCTTCGCCGCGCAGGACCCGTACGCGAAGGTCGTCGGCGACGCCGTCAGCGACGAGCCCTACGGCGTCGGCATCCCCGCCGACCAGCCGGACATGGTGCGGTTCGTCAACGGCGTGCTGGAGGACATGATCGCCGGCGGGCAGTGGGAGGAGTCCTACGACCGCTGGCTGGGCGATGCGCTCGGGCCCGCGCCCGCCGCGCCGAGCCCGGTGTACGGACGGACGCCGTGAGCAGGACCCAGCGTGCGCCGGCGCCACCCGGTGCCCTGGGGATCGCCGCGGAACCCACCGACCTCCTGACCTACCTGTCGGACCTGCAGGCCTGGCTCGACGCACGGCGCGCCGACCTGGACCGGCTCGACTCCGCGGCGCGCCAGTCGGGCGCGGAGGGTGTCACCGCCGACGTCGTGCTGGCGCTGACCCTGTGGCAGGCGGTGCGCACGCGCACCGACGAGCTGGTCACGGTATGGGACTCCGGCCGCGCGGACGCCGTCGCGCGCGAGCGCATGTCCCAGCTGATCTGGGGCCGCCTGGGCGGCGACCCCGCGACCTCGCTGCTCTCCCTGGTCGACGCCGCGCGCCTGTGCGACGCGCAGGCCGACCAGCTCGCGGCCCGGCTCTCCTTCGACCCGCACGCCGCCGACGTGACCGCCCGCCTGCGCTCCCTGGCCGCCGGCCTCGTCCGGGCCGAGGACGCCGCGCTCGCCTCCGCGGACACCGAGGACGACGCGGTGGTCGCCCGCCTGCGCGACCGGCACGCCCGCCTCAGGTCCGACGCCGCCCGCGGCGCCGACATCACGGGGCCGCTCGCGGCACTCGAGGACGACACGGCGCGCGTCGAGCGCGACCTCATCGTGGCAACGGCCCGGCGCCGGTCGCTCGCCAAGGACCGGGACCGCGCCGTCGCGCTGCGCACCACCCTGGCCGACCGGGCGCCCGTGCTCAGCCAGGTCGCGGAACGCTGCCGCCGGGAGATCACCGACCCGCCGCGGCTCGCGATCCCGGACGTGGCCCGGCTCGGCGAGGTCCCGACCGAACCCGACCACCTCAAGACGTACGTCCAGCGGCTGGGCGCCGTCGAACGGGCGATGGCGAGGGTGGAGGACGCCTACACCGCGCCCCTGCGCGAGCGTGCCGAGCTGCGCTACCGCGTCAAGCAGCTGATGACAAAAGCCCAGGGCAACGGGCGGGCGGCGTCGTCCACCGTGAAGGCGGGCGAGGACGAGGCACGCGAAGCCCTCGACGCCACGCCCTGCGACCTGGCCCTGGCACGGCACTTCACCGAGCAGCTCGAGACGCTAGTGCGTGATCTCCCGGAGGGACACCGATGACGACACAGGCCTGCGCCGAGCCCGGCTGCACCGGCACCATCGAGGACGGCTACTGCGACGTGTGCGGCACGCCCGCCGGGGGCAACCCCGCAGGCGACGCGCTCGCCGAGGTCGCGGCGTCGTGGACCAGCGAGGACCCGGACGCCTCTA